>JAFDXA010000269.1 GCA_018268185.1 Bacteroidota bacterium | reverse complement strand
CATTGGCTGCGTATTTTGCATAAGCCGCCTGAACATTGATATCCTTGATTGTATGCCTGAAAGGTTTGCCTGTAGCGGGTTCAAAAGTACCGATGCGCAGGCTGTCGGCATTCCTGATCACAGCTCCGGGTTTCCCTTCTATCTTCATATTACTGCAACCCCGCAGGTCTATTACGTTTTCACCAAGGTATGTTACAATACCCGAAGGATCGTTGCCGAGGAATTTTTGGCCACCGGTAATATATATTCCTTTAGGGATAATCAGTTTTCCGTTCCCTTTTCGCTGGTTGAAAAAAGCAGATGCTTTTGCAAAGGCGGGCTGATCATTACTTCGACCATCTCCTTTTGCTCCAAAATCTTTTATTGAACGGGTTATATATGCCTGCGATATTCCTCTGAGCGGAATGAACAGAACGATTGCAATTACAGTTACCGGAATTGATGACAGGAATGGTATTCTCATGGTTACTGTGTCGGGAGATTTATTTCAGCACTTCATACCAGTCGTTCATGATCACATTGATATTGAAACGTGTGAGTGTTTTGTCGCGTATGTCGTTCCTGTTAAAGTTGCTGTTAAATGCTTTTTCAATTGCTGCTGCAAAAGCGTTTTCATCTGCACCATTCACCAGGATACCGTTTACACCATCTGCAAGCAACTCTGAGATACCGCCCGGTGCATTGAAGGCAACAACAGGTATTCCTGCAGCCAGGGCTTCGAGCATGGCATTCGGAAATCCTTCATAATAAGATCCCATGAGGAAGACATCAGGTTTTGCTACTGCAGCAAATGGATTGGCATCGCTGCCGGCAAGTGTTACCTTGTCATGCAGGTTCATATCACTGATCAGTTTTTCCAGTGCCGGTCTTTTTGCTCCTTCTCCCACAATGGTGAACTGGTATGGCATATTCAGTTTGGCAACAGACCGGATCAGCCTGTCGAGCCCTTTTTCTTCAGAAAGACGGGCTACTGTTATCAATTTCGCACAGGAACATTTTTTCTCTTCATTGCTTACACGGGGTGCTGTTACCGGGTTATATATAACTTTCGTTTTTGATTTTTTGATATGATAGTTCTTCAGCAGATCCTGCCGCATGTATTCCGACTGGCAAATGATGAGATCGATCTTCCTGTAAAAGCGACGCAGGAGCCAGTGATACAGTTGGGGATTCCACGTGCGTTGCGTATTTACACTTACAATACTTGATTCCCTTGCGATCACTTTGATCTTCCGGGGAAACATCCAGCGAAACATAGCCACAAAAAGGTTGAGGTGATTGGCTGTTGTAAAGATGATTGAAGGTTTTAGCTCCCGGGATAATTTCAGAATGGCAAACAGTGATTTCCTCACATTCGCAATGCCCAGATCCACCACTTTTACTTCCGGGTTGGTGATGCTGAAAAAAGGATTGGCATTATTCAGAACGGCAAGGGTAACATCATACCTGTGTGTATCGATATTATTACAGATAATGGATACATTACGCTCTAATCCACCGCACTCCAGTGTAGGCACAAAGATCAACAGCTTTATTTTTTCAGCAGGTCTGATGTATTGGTATTGTTAGGGGTTAAAAATCGGTTGTTAGACCGGTTCCGATAAAATTAATTTTTTATTCTTTAACCACAAGCCCCGGGAGTGAAATCTGTAAAATCTTTATCTCTTTATCCTGAAATCCAGGTTATAGGAAGCCCGGTAACAGGCATTTATTTTCTGCCTATATATACAAGATTTTCGAGCCACACGTCCCCGGTGATCTTTTTCTTAAGTTGATCAGCAAGTTTGTAAATAAACCCTCCTTTTTCCTTGTACCATTTCAGGTTTAATTCGTTGCACGACTTTGCAGCAAACCTGAATTCTGTCATGATGGATGTAAGCGACTTTACATTCCAGGATCTTACGTGTTGCATGTGGTGAAACGTAGCGCCGCAATCAGCACAATGAACATATTTCTTCTGAATATTCTCGTTATTGGGCGTTGTAATAATAATATGGCCGCCGGGTTTCAGTATCCTGTGTATCTCCTGCAGTGTTGTGTGAAGATAGTTATCGGTAAGATGCTCTATCGTCTCCACAAGAAAAACCATGTCAAAAAAATCATTTTCGTATGCTGATGGAAGCCCTGTTAATAAAGTGCAGCCTTTAAATGCCGGGTAATCTTTATAGCGTTCTCCTGTTCCTTTGGCAAGATCTTCCGTAAAATCACAGGCATACAATTCAATACCCGGGTAACCGTCCATTAGTTGTTTCAGTAGAAAACCCTTGCCTGTGCCATAATCAAGCACTTTTCCTTTAACAGGAACCTGGCTATTGGTGTACCTGAGTAATTCAGTTCCGATGGCTTCTGTGAACCAGGTGCCGTCGTAAGGCTTATAGTTGTTGTGAAAATTCCAGAAACGGGCTACTTTTTCATCCGTCCATTGAAGGTCATGCGGCGCATACTTATTATCCATCAGTTAAACTTGGTTATAATGTTCTTATAAAAAACAGCAGTAAACTCTTTAACAGTGTTACTGATTGTGAGAAAATGATTCACTAAAATGATTACAGAAAAATATAGCATATATATCAATCCGACTGCAAAAATAGATTGAATATGCCCAAACATCTTATAAAAAACAAACAGGAAGGGTAAATTAAATAAAAAAAACAGTCCCATTTTTTTTATCACAGCGAGATAATTAATAAACGGCATTAAATACCTGAAAATCACCACACCCACTACCAACACATACATATAGTAAGCGATGAGCATTCCGGCTACAAATCCCTGTTGCTGAAAATACCTGGTCATCAAAATAATAATCAGCAGGGCACTCATATTAAATCCTAGCTGGAAGAAAAACGACTGGCTTACTTTCTTTCCAGCAGTCATCACCCTTGCGATAAAAGTATTTACCGTGTAGCAGGGAGCCAGGAATATCAGGTACTGCAGGAAATAAATTACTTTTTCTGCGGAATCCCGGGTGAATCCTCCGCGTAGATAGAGAATGTTTACGATCGGCCCGGCATACAATGAAACCAGTATGCAGAAAGGGATCATCAGGAATAAAAGCACTTCCTGGCTTTGCAGGAATATCCTGTTGATCTCATCGGGAAGTTTTTTCGCCACCAGTTCATTGAATTTTATTCCGGCAACTGCTGAAGCCTGTGCCACAATAAAGTTATTTGGAATGTTGAGTACCTGTGAGCAATAATTGTAGGCAGAATAAATGCCGGTGGGCAAAGCGCTCAGTACTACTATGATGCCATAATTAAATGCAAAAGTGGCCAGGTTTCCCAACTGAACAGAAACAAGGTTACGTTTTACCCGGGCATTGATATGCTTCACAGAAACCCTGGAATGCCAATGCAGTTTTGTTCTCATGAAATACAGCAGCAAAACGATATTGAGTAAATAACCTATCACCATACCTATAAAGGCTGCGGCTATCCCGAGCTTGCTGTGGAACAGGAAAAGAGATATAAGCGAAAACAGTTGCGCAATGCCATTGGCAATAAGTGGCGCTGTGAAATATTTAAGCGTTGTAAGTACTGATGTAAAGTAATTCGACAGGATAATCAGCAATGGCAATATGCTGCCGAGCATGAGCAACAGTTTATGTTCTTGCAATACAGGTGTTTTGAAAGAAGATACCAGGCCGTATACCGGAACTGAGCCGAAAAAAAGTACTGCAAAGATAAATATGCCGAGCAAAGTATAACCCAATGCAAAAACATTGTAAAATCCCATGGCCGCTTCTTTTCCTTCGTCTTCCTGCAGGTGCATGCCTTCGGGCAATATTACAGCCGGGTCCATCCCGTTAACAAAAGCGGCAACCAGGGTGATCGTAGAAAAGACATAGAAGAACAGGTCTGTCTCAATCGTTGTTCCGAAAAACCACGCTATGATGATCGTGTTAAAAAAAAGGATCGCCTTTACAAGAATATTCAATACGGTGGAAAATACAATTCCCTTTTTGTAAGACTCTGTTTTTAGCATCCCTGAATTTTAATCAAATTCTTATTACATCCCTGTAATGCCCAAAAATATGGATAATTATTGTGTGTCATCGCTAATCATAAGCAAATAGCGATGAGCCGATATTTATAAAACAGTAACACACCAGACTGTTTTATTTACAGCATTCCGATATGCCGGCGGTTTAATTAAGCGTCGCAAACTATCTTTGCCGCATGCATTACGCTTCGGTAGAAAACATCAGCAAATCATTCGGCATCAGAACCCTCTTTAAAAACATCACTTTTCACATAGAAGAAGGCGATAAGATCGCATTGGTTGCCCGCAATGGCAGTGGCAAAAGTACGCTCATGAAGATCATTGCCGGTTTGGATACTGCCGACAGCGGCACTGTATGGGTTCATAAGGATATTAAAACCGTAATGCTGCAGCAGGAACATAATTTCGATCCTTCCAAAAGCATTTGGGACAATGTGCTGAGGCTCGATAACCCGGTTGTAAAAGTGGTAAAGGAATATGAACAGTTGCTGGAGGAAGAAAACGATGAGCATGAAAAAATGGGAAGCCTCATGGCAAAGATCGACGAGTTGAATGCCTGGACATTTGAAAGTGATCTGAAGCAGATACTCGGAAAACTGAACATTCACCACCTCAATGAAAAAGTAGGAACACTCAGTGGCGGCCAGCAGAAACGTGTTGCCCTGGCACAGGCGCTGATCGAATCCCAATTGCATGAAGGCCGCTGCCTTTTGATACTGGATGAGCCTACCAACCACCTCGATGTTTCCATGATCGAATGGTTGGAGGAATATCTTTCTTCCCAAAAAATAACCTTGTTACTGGTTACACACGACCGGTATTTCCTGGATGCTGTGTGCAATGAGATCATTGAAATTGATGATGAAAAAGTATATGTGTACAAGGGCAATTATGATTATTTCCTGGAACAGAAAAGCCTTCGCATAGAAGTACAACAGAGCGAACTTCAGAAAGACAAAAACATTTACCGGAAAGAACTGGAATGGATGCGCAAGCAACCCAAGGCCCGGACCACAAAAAGCAAAAGCCGGCAGGACGCTTTTACAGAAGTAGAACAAAGAGTGAAACAACAGAAAGAAGTTGCAGAAGTGAGCCTGCAGGTGAAGATGACGAGGCTCGGCGGTAAAGTGCTTGAAATGAAAAAAGTTAACAAGAGTTTCGGGTCGCTTGCGATCATGAAAGGTTTTGATTACACTTTTAAAAAAGGAGAAAGGATCGGCATTGTTGGAAAAAATGGCGTGGGTAAGTCAACGTTTCTTAAAATAGCATTACAACAGGAAGCGCCTGACAGCGGTAAAGTAAATCATGGAGAAACAGTTGTGTTCGGCAACTTCAGCCAGGAAGGATTACAGTACAAAGAAGATAAGCGTGCCATTGAATATGTGAAGTCACTCGCTGAATTTTTCCCATTAGCTGATGGCAGTAAAATATCTGCAGGCCAGTTCATGGAAAAGTTCGGTTTCAGCGCCGAACAGCAATTTACACTGCTGAGCAAACTGAGTGGAGGAGAAAAAAGAAGACTTCATTTATTAAGCATACTTTTCCTGAATCCCAATTTTTTGGTGCTGGATGAACCCACTAACGATCTTGACCTACAGACGCTGAGAACACTCGAAGAATTTTTACTCGATTATCCCGGCTGTATATTGATCGTAAGCCACGACCGCTATTTCATGGATCGCATGGTAGACCATCTTTTTGCTTTTGAAGGCAATGCCGTTATCAGGGATTTTCCGGGCAACTATTCCCAATACCGGGAAGCGGCAGCCAAAGGACTACTGGAAGAAAAAGAAACAACTCCGCTGAAAACTGTGGAAGAAGAAAAACCGGTCCAGAAGAAAGTAACATCAGAGGCTCCTAAAAAACTTTCCTTCAAAGAAAAATTTGAACTGGAAACACTGGAAAAAGAAATGCCCGCATTGCAGAATGAGAAAAAATCATTGGAAGAAAAGATGGGTGGTAATCTTCCTTATGATGAATTACAGAAAGCTGCCAACCGGATCAGCGAAATCATTGAACTGCTGGATGAGAAGGAAATGCGGTGGTTGGAGTTGAATATGAAAATGGAGGGGTAATGATTAAATGTGAGAATGTGGAGATGTGAAAATGTGAAAATGAGGTTTTCTTGTAGCTCAACTTCTTCATCCAATAATATTATTAAAAGGGGATACTGTAAAATCAGTATCCCCTTTTTACTTGTAGCATCAATACCTTTAATCAATATTAATAATCGTAAACTGGTCGAGCATCGCCTGGTTGATCTCTCCGTTCATATTATCATTGTAATCTTCCAATGACAATGTAATAGTATGTTTTCCTGCAGCCAATGAAAGTTTAACCTTATTGGATATACCCCAGTTAGACCATTCATCTTTACCCCGTTGTGGAAACACAATCGTTGCTTTTTCTGTTCCATCAAGTTTCAGGCTCCTGATAGCACATTTGTTTTCTGTATTTACCGGTCCGTTGCCATTGGCATAGCGGAAGCTTACCAGGTAAGTTCCTGTCATCGGAACATCAACGGGAATATCAATTGTTTTGTTTACCGTATTGCTGATCTCTGCAAAGCCATTTCCTGAATATCCTTTATAAGCATAAGAAGCTGTACCTGCCAATGCTTCCATTTCTGTTGACTGCTGCCAAACAGTTCCTTCAAAAACCACCGGTTCACTGGCAAAGGATTCCACTTTTTTTGCATCAACAGCAATCACAGAGTATTCTCCAAATCCGTTTCCGGCGATCGTATAAGAAGGTTTTGCTGTTTGAGATATTGGTTTTCCATTCTGCAGTATTTTGTAAGAAACAGCATCTTTTACAGGATCCCAACTGATAACATTGCCATTTAATTTAGCCGAAGGATTTGATGCCGTTATGTAATTGGCAACTTTATTTATCTTTTGCTGACCGGCTGCATTGTTTGCCAGGATGATTTTAATATTATGGCTGCCTTTCAATGAAGCGGTAATACCAAAACCCAGTTGAGGTTTTCCATCAATGATAAACGAGCGGATCTTGTTTCCGTAACCTTCCATTTCAATATTAAACACCGCATCCCTGTAACGGAAATTGGTAAGCGTTCGTTTGCCGGCCATCGAAGCAGGTACGAATGGTTCAAAACGTATTCCTTCCTGGTTGAAACGTATACCGAAAAGAACTTTCTGCACAATGCTGATATTGCCGGAAAGACTCCACAACATAATACTGGAATTCACCTGTGTTCCATTGTAATCACCATTATCAACCACAAAATTTTCCTTGTTGGTGAGAAACAAAGCAGCAGGGCGATAAACATCACTGATGGCTTCCAGTACAGCTTTCTCATTACCCGCCTTCGCTGCAGCCCAGAGCCAGTAGCTTTGCACAAAAGGCCATACTGCGTTGTTATGATAAGGAGGAATATTGGGGATCTGCGGGTAGATGCATGAAATACCAAAATCAGTGAGGGGCACACTTGACACAACCTGTTTTGCTCTTGCTTCATCAGCAATTCCGAATATCACACACAATGCTTCTCCCAAAGCTTCTGACCTTGGAGAAAGAAATTTATAGGTGCGGCCGTAACGGAACTGTGCGTAATAACCTTTCTCCGGCACCCACAGGTATTTATTGATTCCCTGTTTGATCCTTTCGGCAATGGACTTATATTTTGCTGATGTGGCATCATCACCAAGTTCAGCTGCCATTTGAGACAATACATTGTTTGCCTGGTAGTGAACAGCATTTGTTCCCAGGCACTGGCTTTCATAAATATCTGCAGGCTGCATCCACTTCGGATAAGTCTGCTCACGCCAGTCTAGGAAAGACGATTCACCTTTCACCAATCCTGTTTCGGGATCGTGTGCATTGTGTATATCATCGCCAATGGAATTTTTCACGATCTCGTAAGCCTGTTGTAGCCAGTCTTTGTCGCCGGTAGCTTTGTATATTTCCCAGGCAGCTACGGCCCAGATCATGCGATCGGTACTTATCGGCCAGGCGCCGCCGGTTCCGGTATCCTGTATGATGCGCTTCTTTTTATTCACCTTGCGCATGAGGCTGAACATGCCTACCCTTGGCTGCATGTGTGCCATAGCGAGGATGATGCTGTAGCTGATGTCTCTTGTCCATACACCACCCCATTCCTGTCCGGTGCGGAAGGTACTGTCTGGCTCAATAGCTTTCAGCATTTCCTCAAGAGACAAGTTGTATATGGCATCTGCGACCATTATATCAGACTTGTATTGCGGGTAAGGAGAAATGTCTTTGGTCATTTTCCATTCTGCATCTGTATGTTTCTCGTAAGATTGTTTGTTGATCACCAGTGTTACTTCATAAATACCATCACCATCTTCATCTTTCAACTGCAGGTCATCATGGCGCATGATATTATCGAAATCCCAGGTCATGGGAGCTGTGGGCCCGGCTATGTATACACCTTTAAAATCTTCTTTGTATATCTTATCACCATTGATGGTGCTGTAGTAACCCTGTTCATTGAACTGTTTCATCACATCTTTCATATCAACACGAACCTTCAGTTGTGTGTTTGGCTGCAGGTATTTTCCTTCTGCTTCCGGTTGGTTAAGTTGTGTTCCGAATTTAATTACAGGAGTTTCAGCAATGCCATTAACAGCATTAACAGTGAAATGATGATCTTTCCCGGGAAACATTTCATTATCCCTGCCATTTACCGAAAACTTAAAGATGATATTGGCCGACTGGAATGCATTAGCCGGGCTTTGGTAATTGCTTTGCATGTGTGTGGCTGAAAGCGCCCGGGATTCGTTCTTACCCTGTACAATCCTGTTTTTGTAAATACTGAAAGCCGCAGATTTATAGATCGGTTGCTGCGCCTGTGTAATTGCTGATGAAGAAACAGCAGATAAAATGAGTATGATCTTTTTCATACCCTAAATTAAATTAATTAATGAATCTGCTGCTTTATTCAATTCAAAATAAAAGCCGTCTCAGAAGAAACGGCTTTTTAAATTAACCCCCAAAGCAAGTAAAAAGTTTATAAATTATCCAGCAATGATCTGATCTCATCGATGGTTGTAGTTGACGGTGTTATTTCAATATCCTGTGTTGTTAATGGAACTGAACCAGGTCCGCCAATCGTTACCTGCGATTGACCGAGATAATAGGCTGATCCTTGTTTTGAAACAACAATGATCATTGCCGGTTTGTTCACGGGCAACAGGAATGAACTGAATTTCCTGGTTACAGCATTACCGGAAAGCGCCACTACAGCATTCATATTATTAAAAACCACAAACGCCATTGTATTTGCATTTGTATAAGCCGATGGAAGCGTAAGGGTAACTTTTGATCTTGATATCCCTGTGGTATCAAAGAAGTAATCTGCACCCGTCCAGCCTGTCCTTTTTGTAACAATTTGATAAGATGAATCCTGTGCATTCGGATAGATATGGTTGGAAGTGTCTTCATCCGGCAGCCAATTCAACAGGCTGTTGGGATCTGCCTTAAAAAGACTCACCGGGGATGGCAAGGGCAGACTTCTGAAGTTTACTGAATAATGAGTCTGTTGCCCCTGTGGTGCCAGGCCCAGTTCGTTGCCATTAAGAAGGAATCTTACAGAGAGGCGGCCGGCAGACACGAGCAGCCTGTTATTAGAAGCTGTGGTAATGCCCATCCTGATCATCTCACCTTTTTTCCTGATAAGGTGTGTTTCTACAGCAATTCTTCCTGATACCGGATTGTTGTTTCCATTTACAATAGTTCCGTAGCTAATAAGACTCTTAATTCCTGAACCGGTATTGAGCAGGCTGAGTGTTCCGGGAACAATATCCAGGCTGTCGATAAAAGGAGGCAGCAACAATGCAGTTCTCAAATCGGCTACCGGAGCTGACGCAGGAATATCATTATACCATATATCATTCCCGGGCACCGGATCGGGTGTGAATGTATCAAGATCCTTTTGACAGGAATTCAAAAAAAACATCAGTCCCAGTAATCCGTATGCTGCAATCTTCCTCATTATGTTTTTTATTTTCATTACAGAGATAATCTATTAATAAGATGCCGCCTCTTTTAATTTTGCTGCCCGATTAAAAATCAAGCCTGATACCCAATCTTAGCCCGAGCGTACTGTATTTCTGTTTAAGGGTAAGTGCTTCTTTGCTTACCGGTGAAAAGTTATACCTGAAATACGGTTCTGCTAAAATGTGCAGTCTCTCGGTAACTTTATAATAAACAGAAACAGCCCCGATAAAGCCCAGGCCAACATTTGTTTTAAGCTGGTAAGGTACCGCCGCTTTTCCTGTTGTAATGGTAACCGGTTTATACGTTGTATCAAGCACATCTCCTTTTTGCCAGCTGTACAGGTTTATAACAGCGCCGGCATTAAAATTGGCATGCCACCTGCCATTGCCAAGTTCGTACCCCAGCGTAAGTGGAATATCGATCGTTTTGTAGCGATTGAACGTTGTTTTATAACGGGTACCGGTTGTGGTATAGCTGCCTGTTGTATCGCCATTGCTGTTGATGATGTAAACCACCTGGATGATATTTCCCTGTGCGTATTTAAACTTCTCATTGATCTGGCTGTAATTAAGACCGCCGCGGAAACTGATGCCATTGTTGAATACTTTGGTATATCTCACACCGGCACTGAATGCCGATGAGAAGTGTTCACTCTCTTTACGTTTCTGCAGGTAAACAGAATTTCCGGTATCGGTGATCTTCTTGATAGAATAATCCGGCCCTGCATAAAATTCAACATAACGTTTGTTGCCGGCTGCATTCTTCTCACTGGCGGGGCACGGAACATTCAGAACAGGAACGGTGGGTTTTGTTACCGATGTGATTCTATTTCTTTCAGATCCAAGCAGGCCGGCATTCAACAGTATCCTGTTTAAAACAAGTTCCCGGTTTTCATCCTGATCAAGCGAAACACTGGTTTCACCCGTATCATTGGTTGCTACGTCGCCATTTTCTATCCTCACAGCTGCTCCCTGTTTTGTTTTCCTCTTGTTCTTCGCTTTTGAAGAAACAACTGCACCCGGTGAAACCGCATTGCCATTTACAGCAGGAACATCTGTTGTTATGCCATCTTTCTGCCTGGCAGCAACAGGCTGTTTGAATAAACGATCCGCATTATTCTTTTTAATCACTGTTTTATCAGTAGACTTGCCGGCAATTACATTGGATGTTTTGTCTTCACCAGTAGCACCTGTAGCCGGGGAGATTGAGTTGTCTGTTGACGGATCAGTGGCATTACCAGTCTTATTTCCCGGGTTATCATTTGTTGCCGGCGCCGCAGGAGTTGTAACGGTATTTCCTTGTTGGGAATCATCGGTTGGATTGTTATTCGCTGTTTCCGGGTTTACAGCATCCGTAACTTCTGGCTCTGCATTTTTCTGATCCTGAACTTTCAGAACCGTATCTGAATGCTTCTCATCCTGTGATTTATCAAAAGAACTATAAACCAGCAGCCCTCCCGTAATAAATAGCAGTGCAAGCAGCACCAGCAACCCGATTTTTTTAGGCTGCTGCCAGAAACCAAGAGGTTTTTTCCTGTCCTTTTCTGCAGCAATACGCTCCCAGATATGCGCTGGCACATCAGGTTTGTAATGGCTGAATTGTTTTTTTATATGTTCATCAAGAGGCGAGTTGTTCATACTGCTACCTTTTGTAATGCTGTAATTTGTTTCTGCAACATCATCCGGGCCTTTACCAACTGGCTACGGCTTGTTCCCGGTTGTATGCCCAGCATGTCGGCAATCTCTTCATGCTGGTAACCTTCTATCACGTACAGGTTAAAGATCAACCGGTAACCATCGGGCAAAGCATTGATCAGCACCAGCAGGTCTTTTTCCGTGAGGTGGCCGTAAGCTGACGGATCAACCTGGGTTTCATTGCTTTCCTTGATCTCGTAACCGGATAGTTCTTTGCTGTAACGTATCAGGCTGTATTTTTTAAGCGCCGTATTCACTACTATCTTCCTGATCCATCCCTCAAACGACCCTTCAAATTTAAACTGGCCGATCTTATTGAACACCTTTATAAAAGCGTCCTGTAAAATATCTTCGGCATCTTCAGAGGTACGGGCATAACGCTGGCATACGCCAAGCATTGTACCGGCGTAACGGTTAAATACTTCCCTTTGACAGGCGGCATTTTCCCTTATACATCCTTTTATAAGCTCATCTTCTGTCAAATGTTGCGTTACAGGATTTTGCCGTGGTTTAACAATAGATGCCCCGGTTTAACAATATGTTGCCTGAACATATATAATTGTTTTGCCGGGTCGGCGCCTGTTTAAAATGCTTAATTTTAAACTGTCATCGGTAAAAATATGGTTTCAGAAGAAGAGATACAACAACTGAAGAGTGAAAACGAGCTGCTGCAGATTCAGCTACAGGATATTACAGAAATGATTAATGTGCGGGAGGAGGAGATTGAATTGCTTCGTAAAAAGGCTGATTATGCTGTGATGCTGCAAAGCACGCTGGATGGTAACCTGGAACAGATCAGCCAGATGCAGCAATTCATTGGTGATGAGCAGCGTAAACTGGTTGGGGCGGCCAAAAGAGAAGCTGCCATGGAGGATGAGATCGTACAATCTATCCAGATGGAAAAGGAGTTTTATGATATCCGTGAAAAATATGAAAGCAGTAAGGCTGCCCTGCACGACCTCGACAATGAGCTGGCTGAAACTTCGGGCATGTACCGCCAACTGGCCACCTGTATGAGCAGGATCGCCGAACTTGAAAGCAACCTCGAAATAGCCCAGCTTGAGAACCAGTACATGAAAGAAGAGCTGGAAGCTTTGCGTAAAATAGTACAAAATCCTTTTAACCCGGAATAGACCTGTCAAGGAGTTTATGCCGGCTCTACTCCGGTACAGCGCCCAATCGTCACATGAATATCATCACCCGTTCTCTAAAACTTATTACCAGGCCTCAAGTGGCCTGGCGGGAGTTATACATTGAAGAAGAGCAGTTTGCCCACTGCATGTTGGTATTTGTATTGCCACTGGCATTGGCAGGGGCACTTGCATCATTCATCGGCTACGGATTTATTGGAGTAAATACGGGCATTCTCGATATTCATATCAAAGGAATAAACTGGGGGCTGTACGCCAGTATCAAACATTTTATATGTTGTATGATTTGTACCTGGCTGGTGGCAGATGCCTGCAACAGGATGGGGGTTTTCTTTGGTGCAGAAAAAAACATGAATCATTCCGGCAGGTTGATCGCTTATAGTTTTACGCCGGGATATATCGGCGCCCTTTTCAATATTTTCCCGGTTCTGGATTTTGTTTCCATGCTTTCATGGCTCCACGGATTTTACTTGTTGTATGTGGGATTGCCTATTTTCAAAAAGACAGTTTCACATCGCCGGCCGGCTTATTTCCTATCATGTTGTATAGCAGCTGCCATCATTTATGTAGCGGTTAACCTGGTAACCGGGTTTATTCTGGGGAATATATTCGATATTGATATCACCGGGAAGTTCGGCAGGTTTGGTGTATGACCAAAATCAACCGGTAAAGAATTGAATTTGAAGAATGCTGAATTAGCTTTGTAAAAAAAATATATGCACTCAATAGCAGGAATAAGAAAAGATTACAAACTGCAAAGCCTGGATGAAAATGATGTATTCAAAGATCCGTTCGATCAATTTGAGAAATGGTGGCAGGAAGTTCTTGCCAGTAATATAGATGAACCGAATGCCATGACACTGGCCACAGCAGGAAAGAATGGTATCCCATCTGCAAGAATCGTATTATTGAAAGGAGTGGAAAACGGAGGTTTTATTTTCTATACTAATTATGAAAGCCATAAAGGAATTGAACTGAAGGAAAACCCGAACGCATGCCTTGTTTTTTTCTGGAAAGAACTGGAGCGCCAGGTGAGGATACAGGGAACTGTAGAAAAAACAAGCGCCGCATCGAGCGATGAATATTACCATTCTCGTCCCGAAGGAAGCCGCATCGGAGCCTGGGCTTCACCGCAAAGCAGCATTATAAAATCAAGAAGCCTGTTGGAAGAAAATGTGGCAGCTGTACAAAAAAAATTTTCAGGAACTGTTATTGCAAGGCCCGATCATTGGGGCGGTTACCTGATAAAACCTTTTTTAATGGAGTTCTGGCAGGGAAGGCCGAGCAGGCTTCACGATAGAATTCAATATACCAGGGAAGCTGCCGGTAACTGGAAGATAGAGCGATTGGCGCCCTGACAATTTTAAAGTTTACAGCTTAAAAAAAGCTGTAAACTTTAAAAGAAGATTTTACTTTTTAGCAGCTGCTTTTTTTGCTGCAGGCTTTACTTTTTTTGCAGGCCTTGCTTTACCAAAGCTTCCTGCAGATATTTTTCCTTTTTTGGTTCTGATATCGCCGCGTCCCATAGTAAGTTTTTATTAAGTTTTAATTGTAATAAAAAAGCAAGACCCCGGGCCTTGCTTTTTTAAATCGTTTGTGCAAATTAGATTTTTGCAGACAGTTCTTTACCTGCTTTAAATTTAGCAACTTTCTTTGCTTTAATTTTTATAACAGCACCTGTTTGTGGGTTACGGCCGTTACGGGCAGCTCTTTTGGAAACAGAGAAAGTACCAAAGCCAACCAGGGTTACTTTGTTACCACTTTTTAAAGTTTTGGTTACAGCTTCAACAAAAGAATCCAAACAAGCATTTGCCTGAGTTTTAGTGATGCCTGCATCATCAGCAATCTTTGCGATTAATTCAGCTTTGTTCATAATTAGGTTTTTGAAATTTTAAGTGCGACAAATATAGATGGTTTTTGATTGCAACAAAAAATTTTTTATCAAAAATGATAATTTTTAAAATTGGCTGCAATCCGCCACCCGCAAGGTTTTGATAGTAGTTCCGGAAACCCTGGCTAACCTCCCCGTAAAATCACAATCCAGTAAAACCCTTTACTGTAGCGGCTTTCAGAAAATATCCCTGCAAACCCTGTTCCGGTGCGGCTTACAAGCGATAGCCTTTTTGAATATACAATGATATTTTTGTTATGCACAATCAGTTAATAACTTCCATCACTGAACGGAAAGCGATGAACCTGTCGCCCCATTTTTCAAAACTTTTCCGGCGCATTTCGGGAGCATGTTTTTCAATGTACCGGTTGTACAAGGCCTTGCTTTCGGCTAAATACTGAACGGCATAAGTTGGCCCTTCCGCATCATCAACTTCCAGCAGGCGCAGGATATTGGCCTTTGTAAAACAGCCCGTTCCTGTTACTTCGGGGATATGTTCTGTTTGCAGCCAGGTTAACCAGTTGGCTGCAATTGATTGATCAACCTTGATGGTTACATTATAAATGATCATTTCTTTCCGTTGGTTTTCAGTTCAAGATAAACAGGGCAATGATCGCTGTGCTTTACATCAGGGAAAATATCGGCATCTTTCAATTGCGACCTGAGCGGCTCTGTTACCGTAATATAATCAATGCGCCAGCCTTTATTATTCAGTCGCACACTGGGAAAACGCTGGCTCCACCAGCTGTACCGGTGCGGTTCTTTGTGGAACTCCCTGAAAGTATCAATCCAGCCATCGCCCAGGAACTTCGTCATCCATTCTCTTTCTTCAGGAAGAAAACCGCTGCTTTTTTTATTTCCTTTCGGATCGTGAATATCAATTTCCTGGTGAGCTATGTTGTAATCACCACAGAGTATAATCTTCGGATATTTCTTTCTAAGTTTTTTAAGATAGTCATGAAATTCATCCAGCCATACATATTTGAATTGCTGCCTTTCTTCACCGCTGGTACCGGAAGGGAAATATGCATTGATCAACCGTATGTCGCCGAAATCAAGTTGAATCACACGGCCTTCACTGTCGCTGGAAGCTATCCCGGATCCTATCGTAATATTATCAGGTTTTATTTTAGTAAAAACAGCCACGCCGCTGTATCCTTTTTTCTGGGCACTGAACCAGTGATGTTGGTATCCGAGTGCTTCGAGTTGTTTTACATCCACATCGCCGTGGCTTGCTTTTGTTTCCTGGATGCAGATCACATCTGCAGGGTTTGTATTCAGCCAATCGATAAAGCCCTTTTTTATGGCGGCACGAATGCCGTTCACGTTGTATGAAATAATACGCATAACTTGTAATGTTAAATTAGGATTGTAAAAATAATCAACCATGACCGAATACAGCCAACAACCCTCAACGCCGGTTGATATCCTCAGCGAGGAAGACATCCTGCTGAACCAGTATCAATATGCTTCTACCGGCCAACGTTTCCTGAATTACCTCATAGATAATCTTTTTATGAACTATGGATTAAGTTATCTAACGGGATATGCAGTTGGTATCATGATCGGTACATTGTTCCCTGATTTTATAGCTGGCTTCCAGGCAAACAGGTTGTCGCTCACCCTGGTGTCGCTCATTGTGTCGATCCTGAATTACATTTTTTATTATACACTTTGCGAAAAACTATTCAACGGGTATACACTTGGTAAACTCATAACCGGAACGAGAGCAATAAGAGAAGACGGGAAACCACTGACCTTCAGAAATGCCTTGCTACGTTCATTAAGCAGGCTGGTGCCTTTTGAAGTTTTTAGCGGATTCCAGATAAGGCCCTGGCACGATCAATGGACAGACACGATGGTGGTTAAATCAAGGTGATCATTCCAATACCGGTCTCAGCCACCTGGTCATTTCGTCAATGCTCATCCGTTTCCTGTTTGCATAATCCTGGAGTTGATCCTGCCCGATCTTTCCAACCCCGAAATATTTACTTACGGGGTTTGCAAAATACCAACCGCAAACAGAAGAGGCCGGGTACATGGCAAGTGATTCTGTAAGTATAATCCCGGTGTTTTTTTCTCCTCCCAGCAGGCGGAACAATTTATGCTTTTCGGTGTGATCCGGACAGGCAGGATAACCCGGCGCCGGCCTGATACCAGTATATTCTTCCTTAATAAGCTGCTCATTACTCAACTGCTCATCATTTACATAACCCCAGAATTCAACCCTCGTTCTTTTATGCAGCAACTCTGCAAAAGCTTCAGCAAGCCTGTCGGCCAGGGCCTGCAAAATGATCTTATTATAATCATCGTGGTTTTGCTCAAACCTTTTAATGTGTTCTTCTATGCCCTGGATCGTAACAGCAAAGGCGCCGATGTGATCTGTAGCAGATGGATGAATAAAGTCTGCCAGCGACAGGTTGGGTTCACCTGCAGCCTTCTTAACCTGCTGTCGAAGAAATTCAAGGTCAATTTTTGAATCCCCTGCATTTACAGTAATAGTATCCGGTGAGGTCTTTTGTGCTTCCCAGAAACCTACTACGCCCCTTGCAGAAAGCCATTTTTCATCAATGATCTTCTGCAGGAGTTCGTTGGCGTCGTTGTATAATTTTGTTGCTTCTTTACCAATCACAGAATCACTCAGTATTTGTGGAAACTTTCCGTGCATTTCCCATGCAATGAAGAATGGTTGCCAGTCGATATATTCACTGATCTCCTGCAAAGAGTAGTTGTCAAAAATCTTTGTTCCGGTAAATGCTGGTTTTACAGGTTTAAAATTATTCCAGTCCAGCACTGCTGCATTTCGTTGCGATTCTGCGAAAGTTAAGAATTGCTTTGCTGTACGTTTATTGCCGAAATCTTCCCTCAGTTTATCATATTCCACCTTGATGTTCTGTAGAAATCCGCCTCGTTGATCTTCGCTCAACAGGCTTCCTGCAACTGTAACGCTACGGCTTGCGTCCAGCACATGCACCACACCATCATCGTATTGCGGTGCGATCTTTACAGCCGTATGCATGCGTGAAGTAGTAGCTCCGCCGATCAGCAGCGGAACCTTCATATCCCGCCTTTTCATTTCATGAGCCACGTGTACCATTTCATCAAGCGATGGGGTAATCAGTCCGCTCAACCCGATAATATCAACCTGTTCTTTGGCTGCTGTTTCAAGTATTTTTTCTGCGGGCACCATTACGCCAAGATCAATAATATCGTATCCGTTACAACCCAATACAACACCAACAATATTTTTGCCGATATCGTGCACATCGCCTTTTACTGTTGCCAATAATATCTTAGCAGGACCTTTTTCATTAACTGAACCGGGTTCCTGGTTTGCCTGCCTGTCGAGCTTTTCCTGCTCTATGTATGGCGTGAGTACCGCCACAGCTTTTTTCATTACACGGGCACTCTTCACTACCTGCGGCAAAAACATTTTGCCTGCGCCAAAAAGATCACCAACCACATTCATGCCATCCATCAGCGGGCCTTCGATTACATCCAGCGGGCGTGGGTATTTCTGGCGGGCTTCTTCCGTATCTGCTTCTATATAATCAGTAATACCGTTTACCAGGGAATGCGTGAGCCTTTGTTCAACTGCATCGCTTCTCCAGCTTTCATCTTTTACGTTTTCTTTTCCCTTGGCCTTAACTGTTTCAGCGAAGCTGATGAGTTTTTCCGTTGCCTCATTGTTATCGTTGTTGTGATTGAGGATAACATCTTCGCAAAGCTGTTTGAGTGTTGGCTCGATTTCATCATAAACAACCAACTGTCCGGCATTTACAATACCCATATCCATACCAGCCCTGATGGCATGATACAGGAATACACTGTGTATGGCTTCCCTTACATGATCGTTACCGCGGAAAGAAAATGAAACATTACTCACACCACCACTCACTTTTGTAAGCGGCATCAGTTGTTTTATTTCTCTTGTTGCTTCAATGAAATCAACGGCATAATTATTATGTTCTTCAATGCCCGTTGCGATGGCAAATATGTTGGGATCAAAGATGATGTCTTCCGGGTGGTAACCAACTTTTTCAGTAAGTATGGTATAGGCACGTTTGCATATTTCAGTCTTGCGTTTTTTGGTATCGGCCTGGCCTGCTTCATCAAAAGCCATTACTATAACAGATGCGCCGAAACTTTTGCAGATGAATGCCTGTTCAATGAATTTTGCTTCCCCTTCTTTAAGTGAGATGGAATTCACGATGCATTTTCCCTGGATGCATTTCAACCCGGCTTCTATGATCTCAAACTTACTGCTGTCGATCATGATCGGTATACGTGCAATATCAGGTTCTGATTGCAGGAGATTCAGGAAAGTGGTCATGGCTTTCACACCGTCAAGCAGTGCATCGTCCATGTTAACATCAAGCACCTGCGCCCCGTTCTCTACCTGTTGCCTGGCTACAGAAAGTGCTTCTTCGTATTGACCTTCACGAATTAACCTTGCAAATTTCTTGCTTCCGGTTACATTGGTTCTTTCGCCAACGTTCACAAAATTTGTTTCAGGGCGGATAATCAAAGGTTCCAGTCCGCTTAATCTTAAGTAAGGTTTGATCGAATTCATTTTTATTTGCCACGAAGTCACAAAGACTCAAAGAAATCCCCGTATACTTCGGTTTTTTTATGGTTCAACAGGAAGCTAAGGTTGATTTTCGCTTCCTACTTTGGAGCCCTATTGATTATACTAAGGCAGGTTCCAGCACCGGCAACTGCCTTGGTTTAAAACCTTTCACTTCTTCTGCAATATGTTTTATATGATCAGGCGTTGTGCCACAGCAACCACCAACAATATTTACAAAACCTTCTTTGGCCCATTCTTCAATAATATGTGCGGTTTGTGAAGGCTGTTCATCGTATTCACCAAAAGCGTTTGGTAAACCAGCATTTGGATAAGCCGACGTATAGCAGGATGCAATGGAAGAAAGCTCTTCAATATGCGGCCGCATTTCACTTGCTCCCAATGCACAGTTAAGCCCCACGCTTAAAGGATTGGCATGCATCACTGAAATATAAAAGGCTTCCAATGTTTGCCCACTCAGCGTTCGGCCACTTGCATCGGTTATAGTTCCGCTGATCATGATCGGCAATTCAGGTTTACCGGTATCACGGAAATATTTTTTGATAGCATAGATGGCGGCTTTTGCATTCAGCGTGTCAAAAATTGTTTCAACGAGCAATATGTCAACAGCACCATCAACGAGGCCCTTCACCTGCTCATAATAAGCAGTTGCCACTTCATCAAAACTAACAGCACGGAAGCCGGGGTTGTTTACATCGGGGGATAGCGACAATGTTTTATTCAAGGGGCCAATTGCTCCTGCTACGAACCTTGGTTTTGACGGATCTTTTTTTGTGTATTCATCTGCTGCTGCACGGGCACAGTTGGCTGATGCCACATTCATTTCATAAGCGAGTGATTGCATATCATAATCAGCCTGTGCAATGGTAGTACTGCTGAAAGTGTTGGTTTCAATGATATCTGCACCGGCCTCCAGGTATTGTTTATGAATACCTGTAATGATACCCGGTTGTGTAATACTCAACAAATCGTTGTTACCTTTTACATCGGTATGCCAGTCTTTAAAACGATCACCGCGGTAATCGGCTTCCTGCAGTTTATGGCGCTGGATCATGGTGCCCATGGCGCCATCGATGATCAATATCCTTTCTTTCAATAATTCCTGAATGGTTTTCATAACTGCTCAGTTTTGCATGAATGTACAAGTGAGTGACACAACGATGCTGGGTTAAGCTGTTGATGCCGGCTCAAAAAAAATCAAAACTTAATAACGAAGACAATATCCGGGAAGTGGTTGGAAATGCTGTCGTTTATTAGTTCAATTTTTTCATCTCCCGGGGTTGAACAATAAACAAATCCGCCCCGGTTGCAGGTGCAAAGCTAAAACAACAAAGCCGTAACACCAAAATGTTACGGCCTTATTAAGCAAAAAGGAAAACGTATTTAATGCTTCCCTACGTTGAATACACGGGATATGTTGAACCCGAGACGCAGGTAGCCGAATTTCCATTTATCGTCGGTATCGGCAATGAGCAGTTTTTCTGACATGCCGTTTGAGTTGGTAAGGTGAACCTGGAATACGTGACCGCCGGTTTCGATATCAACCCCGAATGCCACACTGTTATAATTGCTTTTGGGCTTGTGATCCACGAACTGGTAGTAATACTCTGCATTGAGGCTTACCCTTTTTGAAATTTTGAGGCGGCCGGCAACACCGAGTGCAAAAATATTATCGCGGCGGGGGCCTTTGATGATATTGTCTTTATCGAGTGTGTATTTGCTGATGCTGTCAACACGGTTCTGCCCGAAAATAAATGTGGGCATCAACTGCATGGAAAAGCTTTTAGAAAATTTTCTGCCGATGATGAGTTGTTGTGTGAAGCTGGTGCGGTCGCCCAAACCCGGCAGAATTCTTTCACCAAGTGTATCCAGCCTCAGTTTTTCTGTACGCACCGCCACTGTTGGAATGTACGAGAGCGTGATGGGCATGTTGCGGGCTCCTGTTGACTGGCGAAGAATTCTCACTTTCACATAGGCATCGTATGTTTTTTGCCAGGTGCTTCTACCCACGCCCACCATAATATTATTGGTGATACCATAATCAAAGCCCATACGCATGGAGGCGATATCAAAACCAAAAAAATCGTAAGAGCCGCGGTTTAGCGGAGCAAAGCGGTGTAAGATGCGTACATCAAGCACACCTTGGCCAATATTTTCAACAGAATGACCAGTTATAACACGTGTTGATTTGAAAGTGGCTGTTGTATATTCTGTTTTCTTTGGATCTTTTTCCAACCGGCTCATTATATCGGTTGTATCCTGGCCTTTTACATTTATGTAGATAATGACCATTAGTGCAGGTAAAATTTTTTTCATCGCTTGATGTTTGGTTTGAATAATTATTAATCGGGTTAATGCTGTTGATATTTACAATTTGTGGTTGTATACGCAGGAAAGATTTACTTCTACCACTTCGGCTATGTTATCTTTTACAACCCTGGGTATGCTGATCTTATAGTCTGCCAGCTTTACCCTGAACGAGGCTGTGGCTGTTGGCACGCCTGCTTTTATAACGATCTTTCCAGGCACAGTAACCTTATTGGTAATGCCATGAATGGTAAGATCTCCAGTCACTTCTGTATTATAACTACCATCAGTTGAGAAAATGATGGCTGACAGATTATTGATCTTCCCTTTAAAAGAAGCTTTCGGGTATTTATCACTCTCCATGTAGTTCTCATTAAAATGTTCTTCCATCAGACTTTTTTTGAAATGAAAACTCTTGATGTTCACTGAAAACATGATGTCTCCTGTTGTTGTGTTAATTACACTGATAACCTGGCCACTCGATGCCTCAATATTCTCCAGCACAGCTTTTGAAAAAAAAGAAACCGAGCCGTTTTTTGTATATGGGTTCTGCGATTTTGATTCGAATGCCATTAGAAAACAAAACAGCAGAAGGATTGAACCGGTTTTTTTCATACTGATCATTTATTTATAACAAAACAGCGTGTGAGGTAAACATCTGCCGGAAGGCCAAGGTCGGGATCGCCATCTCCAATGCCGCTACAAATGCCTTTGATATGTATCAAACCCTTATTTGCATTAACCTTTGTTTTATCTTCCAGCGTGCAGTTGATGTGAGCTCCCTCAACTGAAGTACGCAGCAGTATAATTGTTTCCTGATTCTGATTCACCGATACATCTTCAGTGAGACCGGATACTTCCAGTACTTTGCCTGCATACTTTTTACCGGCCGCTGCTGAATCACTGAGAAAACTATTATACAGGTTCACGGCACTTATTTCAACAGCATGGCTGCTGATCACATCAAGTGGTCCTTTGTTATACAGGTAATAAGCAACTCCGCCTCCTACGATCAATAAAACAAACAGTATTGCAACTATTATTTTTTTCATGAATGAAGGGTTGTTGTGCTGCTGCATTAATTTTCTGATTAATTCCAAACGAACATTGGGGCGCAAGGGTTGTTTAACGATGGATTTTTTTTAATCTTTGGCGGAAGGCAACTCTTTTGGTGAGGCAACGTATTATAAAAAAGCAATGGCCATTGCGAAAAATCGAAACAGGTTTCTCCGGAATGTATCGGTAAATACATTACAGCTTATCCTGAACCAGGTTTTCGGGTTGATCATATTTTATGCCCTTTCCAAAGGGATAGATAAAGATTTGTTCGGACACATCAATTGGACACTTGCGGTTTTACTTACAGCATTTGGCATACTTACTTTCGGCATCGACCAACTCATGGTAAAAAAGATCGCGACCGGAGAAGACCTCCAGGATATATTCCGAGCTTATTTCTTCCATGTGATCACGAGCGGTTTTGCATTTTATTTCCTGTTGGCAGCATTTTACTTTTTATTTCCCGGCATACTTGCAAACAGTACTCTGTTGCTTTGTATCGGAACCGGTAAACTGTTCATTTTTTTATCTACTCCATTCAAACAGGTGGCTGCAGGGTTGGAAAAATTCACTTCACTACTCTACATGTCGGTTGTTTCGAATATAATCAGGGGTGTAGGTCTGCTTGTATTATTGCTGCTGCAGCAGATGACCATAACTAATATTCTTATCGTGTTCATCAGTGGCGACCTTGCCGAGTTGATTGCCTGTTACTTTATTGCCCGACCTATTGCAAGGCTTCCCTTATCTATTAAACCAGACAAGGCCTTACAGCTTTCTCTTTTAAAGGAATCTTTACCGCAGGCCGGCGTTGTGATCTTCTCTGCTATACTGGCCCGCTTCGACTGGATACTTATCGGCCTGGTTCTATCAGCCAGTAAACTTGCTGAATACAGTTTTGCCTGGAAGATCTTTGAGATCTCCACTTTGCCACTTTTTATTCTTGCTCCAATCATGGTTCCCCTATTTACACGCATATACAAAGAACCTCCAGGAAACGCTCCATTTTTCCTGCTCGAATGGCAGGTAATTACAGGCTCTTTTATAGCGCTCACGCTTAATGTGTGCTGGGTACCTGTTATGGAGTTCATAACGGATGGCAAATACGGAGCAGTAAACAGCAATACAATCTTTATTTTATCCCTGAGTATGCCATTGCTTTACTTCAACAATTACCTGTGGACGATCAATTTTGCCAAAGGGCTTCTGAAAGAGATTTTCAGGATCATGGCTATATCCGTAGCGGTAAATATCGGCTGTTGTATCTTCCTGGTTCCGGCCTATGGCAATGAAGGAGCTGCTTTTGCCTATCTGCTCACTACTGTTGTACAACTACTACTATATACTTACAAAACTTTTTTCCCAATGCCCGGCTACAAAAAATATTTATTGCTATCCTGGCCGGTAATAGCATTTTGCTGTGGCTGGATGAGTATGCATTTTTTTAAGGCACCGCAAACTGGCATTGCCATGGCGCTGCTTTCTTTTATGCTGGTTGTAATGCTATCGCGGCAGGTAAAACCCCGCGACTGGAAAAAGCTACAATCCATTTACGGTTGATGGGATCATTCAAGGAAAAGAATCGTTGTTTCAACTCCAAAAAAATCACTTCAGTTTTTTACAATACTTGATTTAAGAGGCAACCCTGTTGACCGCTTATCGTATTAATTGGTAGGCCATTAAGCATTATTTATATCATTTCAAAAAGGGTTCATGCGTTTTTTTTTCAATGCGCTTTCGATAAGGGAAAAATCATTTGCCGTTGAATGGAAACTACTTGCCTTCATGATACTTTTTATGGATGTTAAGCTGGCGGTAAAAGTGGCTGCTATCATCCTCGCTTTTGTATTTCAACCACATTTCAACTTTGGGTTCAGGTTAAAAGAATCTCGGCTCCCCCTGTTTTATATTGCTGCGCCTGCCATAATCATTTTAAACTGGTTGCTGCTTGGCGATTTTTCTATTTCACATAACCTTGTGATCTTAACTGGTATTGGATTCTGGATACTCTGTTTACTGGCTGTTCAGCAGGTGAAGCTATTCGTTGAGCAAACCGACATACAGGCACTTCACAATACACTGCTCTTGTTTTTTGCTATCAATATTGTGATGTCTATGTTCAACCTATCAGCCATATTGCTGGAGATAGGATTGCGGAATCCATTCCGGTACCAGGGGCAATTCCAGAAATATTTCATCAACACCGGGGATCATATCAAGGGAATCACTTTCGACAGTTCTACTACCAATGCGCTCATCAATAGTTTCGGCATTCTCTATTTTCTTTTTCGTAAACAATATGCATGGGTGATCGCCTGTATGCTCTGCCTCATCATCACGGCGAGTAATTTTACAAATGCGATCCTGCTGCTGCTTTTCCTTTTCATTTTCCTGTTCAACAGTGACCGGAACCAGAAAAGCATTATGGCTATCTGCACCTGTATGTTGATTGTTTTCCTCGCTAAGTTTTCCCCCCAAAACGACAACTATATATCGCAGACAATTAAAAATGCTTTTTCCAAAAAAGGCAAACCAACCGTTGCTCCATTAAAGGATATTCCCATCAGGGAAAAACCTGATAGCATTTTATCACCTGAAGAGAAAAAAGAAAAATTCGCCACCTTATACCTCGACAGCCTGGAAAGAAACAGGTTAAATAAAACCGTGAAAGTGAATACCCCAGTTGTAACGACTGCGATTCCATCGGCACGCCCCGAAATTCCGGGCGATAGTATTCATACACCTACATTTCAAAGCAGGAAAGACACTACCGTCTTTCAACGGGAGATCATCAGTTATACAAATGCACATGCAGAACAACCACTTATGGCAAACAGGAATGAGGAACAGTTACCAGGCAAGATAATCGCCCTGAAACAATCATTCCTGTTTATGAAAGAGCATCCTTTTAAACTCATTTCCGGCGACGGAGCCGGGAATTTTTCTTCCAAACTTGCATTCAGGGCCACTGGCCTTGGCATCAGCGGAGGCTATCCACAGCGATTCATTTACAGCAGTCCCGATTTCAGCAACAATCATTTTAAGTTATATGCTGATTACTTTACCCGCACACTTGGTTCACATTCCATCATCAATAGTCCTGCATCGGTTTATGACCAGTTGTTTACAGAATATGGGCTCATCGGTTTGGGGGCATTCGTATTGGGTTATGCTTGGTTCTTTTACAAAAGGATCGACAGGAAAGGCTATGCTTTACCAATCATGTTATTGCTGCTTGCAGCATTTACGGTTGAATATTGGTTTGAACAATTATCCATCGTGCTTTTATTTGAACTGATGATGTTCATTTATGTAAAAGAGAAAAATACCAGTGCTGCTCATGAGTGATGTAAAAGTAACCGTTCTGATGCCTGCTTATAATGCAGGGAATTTTATCGCAGAAGCGATACAGTCGGTGCTTAACCAAACCTTCCGTGATTTTGAATTGCTCATCATAAACGATGGATCTACCGACAACACAGCTCAAATTGTACGATCATTCCATGACGAGCGCATTAAACTCGTTGAGCAAAATAACCTTGGAATAGCCGCTGCACTGAATAGTGGGTTAAGACTTGCCCGGGCAGAACTGGTTGCCCGGTTTGATGCTGATGATATCTGTTTACCGAACAGGCTGGAAACACAATATCATTTCATGACGGCACACCCGGAATATATTGTGGTTGGTTCTGCTGCGGAATATATTGATGCCGGGGGAAATTATGTTTTTACACACAACCCGGCAGGTAAAACAGATGGGCAGATAAAACTACTTCCGTACGCTGTATGCCCGTTCATTCATGCAAGTGTGATGTACAGGCGCTCGTTTGTAAAGGAGTGGGGCTATCATATCCATGCACACAGTTTTGAAGACCATCTCCTGTGGCAACAACTGAAGTTCAGGGGAAAGATGTATAACCTTCCAGACACCCTGTTGCAGGTAAGGCTTAACCCTGGTTCCATTACCATGGATGAAAAGAAAAGGCCAAGGGCTTTCAGGGAGATAAAGAACAATGCACTCAGAACAGGTTTTATTACAAGTGCCGATGGCGATCGCCTGCTTGAGCTGATTAAGCACCAGAACAATTCATCCGGTAAAGAAGGGGCTTACTACAGCCTGCTTGCCAAAAAATTTCTATGGAACAATTACGATCCTGTAAAGGCAAGATTCAATGTAAAAAAAGCTATAAGTCTGAATGACTTTGATATCAGGGATTATCTTATCTGGGGGATGTCGTATTTACCAAGACCATTGGTTCACAACATTTATAATCTTTTTTCTGCACCCCGGTAAACTGCCATGATATGATCAATGTAGCCATGATAACAAGATCTACTTTATATGCTGCCAGGGGCGGCGATACGGTACAGGCATTACAAACTGCCCGTAATCTTCTGGCAAAAGGCATAGCTGTTGACGTAAAACTGACCAATGACCCGATTGATTACAAAAAATACGACCTGCTTCATTTTTTTAATATCACCCGGCCTGCTGATATATTATGCCATGTCGAAAGATCCCGTAAGCCTTTTGTTGTATCAACAATCCTGGTTGATTACAGTGAGTATGATAAGCAGTACAGGAAAGGGATCTCCGGAATGCTGTTCAGGTTACTGCCGGGAGATCATATTGAATACATAAAAACATTATCAAGAAAATTGCTTGGCAGGGATGAACTCATGAGCGCCGGGTATATCTGGAAAGGACATCGCCGTTCTGTAAAAGAAATTCTTCGGAAGGCTTCATTGCTGTTACCCAACTCCCAATCTGAATATGAAAGATTATGCAGGCTTTATAGTTGCCGAACGGATTATAAAGTAGTTCCCAATGGAATCGATCCTGGTTTATTCAGGGTTAACCATGAAATAGAAAAAGATCCCAACCTCGTTATTTGTGTTGGCAGGATTGAAGGGATAAAAAACCAGTTGAACCTGGTGAGATCAGTACGCAACAGCAAATACCGATTGTTGATCATTGGATCTCCGGCACATAGCCAACCCGAATACTACAAAGCATGCAAGGAGGCCGCCGGCGAAAACGTATCATTCATAGATCACTTACCACAGGAAGCATTGGTACAGTACTACCAGCGTGCCAAGGTTCATGTACTGCCAAGTTGGTTTGAAACAACCGGCTTAAGTTCTCTTGAAGCTGCAGCCATGGGTTGCAATATTGTTATCACCGACAAAGGTGATACAAAAGAATACTTTGGCGATGATGCTTCTTATTGTAACCCCGCCTGCATCAAAAGTATCTATGAAGCCATTGAAAATGCAGCTTCATTGCCTTCTTCTGAAACACTCCGCTCAAAAATTATTCAACATTTTACATGGGAACAGGCAACTCAATGCACTGCGGAAGCGTATGAATCTGTAATCAAACAACATGGCACTTAAAATCGGAATCCTGGGAACCAGGGGAATACCCAATAACTATGGCGGATTTGAACATATTGCCGGCTACCTCGCAAAGGGGTTGGTGGAAAAAGGCCATGAGGTTACGGTATACAATTCTCACAAACATCCTTACCAGCATAAACTTTGGAATGGAGTTAAAATAATTCATTGTTACGACCCTGAATATATTATTGGTATTGCAGGACAATTTATTTACGATCTCAATTGCATCATCGATTCAAGGAAGCGTGGCTATGACATTATCCTCATGCTTGGCTATACCAGCAGCTCGGTATGGGGAATGTTCTATCCGAAAGACCCGATCATTATTACCAACATGGATGGCCTTGAATGGAAGCGTACCAAGTTCTCCAGGCCCGTTCGTTCATTCTTAAAGTATGCAGAAAAGCTGGCCGTAAAATTCAGTGATCATCATGTGGCAGATTCTCCCGTCATCAAGGATTATCTTGATGATAAGTATAGAATCAACAGCAAGTACATTGCGTACGGCGCCGACCTGGAAACTGTTGCAGACGAAAGTCTGCTGCAGGAGTATGGACTCGAAAAACACAATTATTTCCTGCTTATGGCCAGGATGGAACCTGAGAATAATATTGAGATGATCCTTGATGGATTCAGCAAAAGCAATTCGGCCCGCAGGTTTATTGTGATCGGAAACACCTCCAATAAATACGGAGCTTTTATCAGGGATAAGTTCCGGCACGATGAAAGAATTGTATTCCTGGGTGCCATCTTTGACGAATTCAAAGTACGTAGCCTTACGGCATACTGTAGCCTTTATTTTCATGGGCACACTGTTGGGGGCACCAATCCATCCCTGCTTGATGCCATGGCAGCAAAAGCGCCGCTTGCTGCACATGCAAATCCCTTCAACAGGTCGGTGCTGGAAGAAAATGCATTGTTTTTCTCCGGTGATGAGGATATTTGTAAATTGATCAATGAAAACAGGTTCGCTGATACTCACTTCATCCAAAACAACTACAACAAGGTAGCCGGCGATTTTGCATGGGATGTTATCACAAACCAGTACGAACAGTATTTCCTGGAGTGTTATCAAAACCAGCAATCCTACTACCCGCTTAATAATGAGAAGGCTATTTTATACAGAGGACAGTATTCAGAATAAGATCAGTTATTTCCACTTACTGGTTTTCCTGGCCCTGTTACCCTTCGACAGGTTCTTCAGCACCATAGCATTGATAAGCTTCCTGGTTCACAGCATCTTCAACTTCAGGCTTTCACGGATCCAGCTTGTAAACAGGGATGTATTTTATCTCCAGTCGGTTTTCTGGGTAACAGTTCTCGCCAGCATCTATGCCATTTCATTCAGCGCTGCCATGAACAGCGTTAGCAAACAACTTGCGATACTGCTTTTTCCTCTCATATTATCAACCACAGAATTGGACCTTGTAAAATACCGCTCAAGGTTAATGATGGCATTTGCCATCACCTGCACTTTAACCGTATGCTATCTCTACTTTGATGCATTCAGGGTGATGCAATATGACGACATGCCCTTCAGCTCATTGTTCAGTGCGGCTTTTGTTAATCATAATTTTTCCCTGCCGATCGGCATGCATGCAACTTACCTCTCGGCCATGCTTGCCATTTCTTTTATTTACCTGCTGAAAAGGATCCTGTTGGGCAGCAGGAAGAACAACCGGATTTTGCAGGCAGTTGCGCTTGTGATTTTACTGGCAGGACTGATTCAATTAAGTTCCAAATCTGTTTTGATTGCTTTACTGATGATAATTAATATCGGTTTTCCGTGGCATATATCAAATCCGCAGAAAAAACTCAGGTTCATGGTCTCTGCCCTGGTTGCCTCCCTGATGGTGTTTACAGTTATTTATTCTGTAGATATATACCGGACCCGTTATGTAAGTGATTTCAGGAATGATCTTTTCAAAAGCACAGCAGGAGCAAAAGAGAACTGGCGCAGGGAGCGATGGAAGGTTTCTTTTGAATTGATACGCCGGTCACCAATAGCCGGCCAGGGAAGCGGGTCTGAGATACCACTCCTGAAGCAAAAATATTTTGAAAAGAAAATGTTCTCCTCCTACCTCAATGAACTGAATGCCCACAATCAATACCTGAGTTTTCTGATCAATTCGGGAATCATTGGCTTGCTCGTATTCCTGGCCACCCTGGGTTGGGGTTACCGGAAAGCCATCAAAAGGAATGACCTGCTGCTGCTCAGTTTCCTGGTAATCGTTACAGCCATTGGCTTTTCAGAAGATTTACTAGACGTAAATAAAGGTATTTTCTTCTATGCCTTCTTCTTCCCTTTCTTCATTTTCTCTAAAAAGAAAGTTGAAAATAGCACCTCAGAGAACCAACAGGCAACCGTTGCCACCTGACAAGCGTTCTTAAATAAGCAGGGCTTTTTGAAAACCGTTCATTTAACAATTCAATCTTTTGTGCATCAAGAAAGACATATTGGCTACACTCACTTATTTCAACCTCTTTGACTACCCGTTGAAAAAGTTTGAGATATTCAGGTTCCTTGGAACCAACGAGCCATTGAGTTCATTTGATGAAGCACTTAATTGTCTCGTTGCCGAATCAGTTGTATACAGGGTTGGGGAGTTTTACAGCATACAAAATAATTTTTCGCTTTCAGACAGGCGCATCAGGGGAAATAGTAAAGCTGCAGAAATGCTCCAGACTGCCCGCAAAATCGCCGGATTCCTATCGGGTTTTCCTTTTGTAAAAGGAGTTGCTGTTTCCGGTTCTCTTTCTAAAAATTATGCTGATGATTCTGCCGATATTGATTTCTTTATAATAACAACGGCCAACAGGCTGTGGATAGCCCGGTCGGTGCTCCACCTCTTTAAAAAACTCACCTTCCTTGTTAACAAGCAGCATTATTTCTGCATGAATTATTTTATTGATGAAGCCGATCCGGTAATTGCAGAAAAAAACATTTATACTGCTACTGAAATAGCTACATTACTTCCGCTGCGGGGAAACCAGGTTTTTGAAGATTTTTTTGTTGCCAATAGCTGGACCAAACAATTTCTGCCCAATAATTACATGCGCATCAGTTCTGCCAGGGAAGTAAAGAGCAATCTTTTTAAAAAATGTTTTGAGTGGCTTTTTAACAACGCAACAGGAAACAGGCTTGATAATTATTTAATGAGCATTACAGCAGAAAGCTGGCAACAGAAAACAAGATATAGGAAAAGAAATTCACGGGGCATTATCATGGCCCTGCATTCTGGCAAGCATGTATCAAAACCATGCCCAGTAAATTTCCAGCAAAAATTACTGGCTGTTTATGAAACCAAACTCTCTGATATCATTTATCAATATGAGCTGTCTTCCCGCCTCATCAATGAAATGATGTAGGCTGATCATTTTTTCCGGAAAGAAATAATGTAATAATCTCCGATGCTGCGCCATGGCCAGGATTTTTTATACCTGTCTTCCATTTTCCTGAGTAAGGAAAATGCCATGGGGTATTTATCTCCAAAGCCTTCAATGTAAGAAGGAGGCACGATTGTACACAACCCTTCCTGCTGCAGCAATTCAAAATTTCTTTCCATGATACGCTTTACATAAGCAGGAGAATAATACCAACATTCAAAATCGGTTCCTTCCACCTTAGCTTTTCTTCCTTTCGAGCTAAAGAAACGACGGAAAGCGGTTTTAAACTTTCCTTTAAACACAAGCAGTGTTTCCCACAAACAGAATTTGGGAAGTATCACCAGTGTAACGATACCGCCTGGTTTCAATAAAGGATCAAATGAACAGAGTACTTTATCCAACTCCGCAGTACAATTCAACCCTGCGAAATTGGAGAAAATGCAATCATAAGGACCTTTTAGATTTAGTTGATCCAGGCTGGTAAAAGAGCAGAGCTCCCGGCTCACGAATCCTTCCAACCCATTTGCCTTTACCTTAGCCCATAGTTTTTCCTGCATGCCTTCTGCTATATCTGTTGCATGCACCCGGTAGCCCTCACCCGCAAAAAAAACAGCATCTTCACCAGTGCCTGCATTTAACTCGAGCATGGTGCTGCCAGGAGGCAGGTATTGAAGTAAATGCTGCCGAACTCTTTCCCGCTTGTAGCGGATGATCTTATCACCGGCGTATATGGAATCAAATACAGCCGACTGTCGACTGAAAGCAAGGGCTGCCCTTTGTTCATTTACCTGTTGCCGGTGAATCATGATGATTGTGTTTGTTCCAATGACTGCAGCTTTATTTTTGCTGCAAAGCTTGCTGGCAAATAATAAAGTACAGATAATGCTTTTTTAATTTTTACTCTGTTGGCCTTGAGGGGATGTAGCAGCAATTCTCTTGCATATTCAAAGGCAAGATGCTTTCGGTAACTCCTGTGTACATACCTGTGCAATTGTTTGTAAAAAGCAGGTTGATAGGTGTTGCGAAACATCAATGCCAGTTCATCAGAGTCTGTCCAGTTTGTTTTTTCTTTCAATTCATTCTTCACTTTTTCAAAAAATAAAGTTCCAGGTAAAGGATATGAAACCGATATGCCTATTTCATACGGTAGCAGCCTGTTGATCATGCTGATCGTTTTTTCTATATCCTGCTTTGTTTCGCCCGGATACCCAAATTGGATAAAAAATGAAGGTTTAATGCCATTCTTTTTCAATAACAGCGTAGCTTCCTGTATCTGTTCAACTGTTGTTCCTTTTTCCATCGCATCTAATATCCGCTGTGAACCGCTTTCTGCACCCATCCAGATATTGTCACACCCAGCCCTTGCCAGGTCCCTGATATTATTTTCCTGGAGGAGCAGATCTACCCTTCCCTGCATCTTAAACCTGAACGATAATTGTTCCTGCTGTACCAGGTTGGCAAACTCGTGAACCCAACCGGGCTTCAATCCAAAAATATCATCACAGAACCAGATATGATCAAAGTTGAATTGCTGTTTGAGCATTTTCAATTCTGCTACTACGTGCTGCGGGCTCCTGGAGTTGTAGCGGTTGCCATAGATCGGTTTGGCACACCAGTTACATTTAAACGGGCACCCTCTTGTTGTTCCCATATTCATGGAAAAATAACCGGCATGCTTCATCCACATTTCCCGGTATGGCTTTATATCAACGAGGTCCCAGGCAGGAAAGGGAAGTGTATCAAGGTTTTTCATCACAGAACGCCGGACTGTTTTTACGGTAGCATTGTTATGGCGAAAAGCCAGTCCTTCTATCGAAAAAAAATCATGCTTATTTTCTGCAATGGCATTTACCAGTTCGAGCAAAGTAAGCTCTGCTTCTCCCAGTAAAATAAAATCAGCTCCTTTATCAAGATATAATTCATACCTGTCTGTAGAATCTGAACTTGAAACAATCACTACCGCTCCTCTTTCTTTTGCATAGCGGATCATTTCAAATGCGGCTTCTCTCATATTCTGTAAACACATTTTGGTGAGGTAATTGAAGCCATCATCATAGATCACAAAAATACCCGGCGAATGCTTTTCAATGGCCGAAATCACCTCTTCCGGGTTTTTGGCAAACATGGTATCAAATAAGGAAACACTGTAGCCATGTTCACGCATCAAAGCGGCGGCATACAATGTCCCCAATGGAGCATAGGGTTGCCCAGTGGCCCACTGCTTGGGGTCGTAGCGGAGGAAGTAAGAATGTGTGAATAGTAAGTTCATTTCAGTTAAATGTCTTTCCCGGTCATAACGAATTCATATTTTGTTGATGAATACCTGGTAACCATATCTGCACCCTTTATAATCATATTTTTCTGTCAGGTTATCTAAAAAACTCTGCACTTTACTACTCATATTTCCGTGAAATGCCGGCAATAATATCATAGCAGGCTTATTTGTGTTCAAATCCTTCATTACCCTATATTCAGCATATTCTGTTTTGGTAGCATTAAAGTAAATACTTGGGGACACTCTCTCGGAATAGACCTGAACCTGGGCTCCCATACCGGAAATAAAAACTTTATCTGCTGGTTTTGTGTTTTCCTTAATCCAAAGGCCTAATATTTTTTTTGCATATTCGGTTCTGAGAGAAGGATCACTACACATCGCAACAGTTTCGCAAACCGGCTCACTAAAAAATTTTCTAATCCCCCAGAGAGGTTCAAATGTTTTTGGGAGAAAAAGAATGCAAAGCCCAGCTAGTGTTTTCCTGGAAGACCATTGATTTTTTTCGCCCAGGTATTTGAGTGAATACGCTGCCATAAATGACATCGAAGGTAAAAGTACTTTAAAGTGATTGCTTGCATATATACCGATCAACATAATGCCTGCAAATTCACATATCAGCCAGGCAGTAACAAAGTCAATTCGTTTACTAATGAAGCAATAGATCATCACAAACGGGTAAAACAAAACCAATTCAGAAAAAAAGAAAGCCCCGGAAAAAGCCTGCATTTTCCAGCTTAATGTATGATCGGTAGGGCTACCTGTTCCAAAATTATCTGTAAATCCATAAAACCAATATTCACTGACAGCCACCCCGGCTAAAGAAAAAATTATTGCAATGAAAGAAACAGCCAGCACCAATCCCAAAGTAAAATAAAATATTCCCTGCTTCCTGTGCCTGATTAAATAAATATATACCAGTGGAATTGAAAAAACAGAAGCAATTCGAAACCATAATCCAAATCCTGAAAAAAGCCCTGCTACAAAATCATTGCTTTTTCCATTTTGCTTTAATATAAAATAGATACAGACGAGAACGCATGTAATAGAATATGTTTCAGTAAAAGAAACATATTTGCCCCCGGTTGCATGCCATGTTAATGACAATCCATAAATAACTGCTGCCATTAACCCTGCTTGTTTACCGGAGCGAATCACTACAATTTGATATAAAAAAAATATTCCTGTTGATTGCACGAGTATCCCCAGGATCCGGGGAAACCAATAGTTAACGCCGAATAACCAATCAGAAACTCCAAAAAAGGAAAATATTAAGGGAGATTTATTATCAACTCCTCCTGCATAAGGGATGAGGCCATGCCTGAACCAGTTTCTGCCTATATAATGCCACATCGCCTCTTCATGAGTAAACATTAAAGTGTTAGTACAAAAAGCAATTATCAACTGAAGAGCGGCGAGTGCGGACAGCAAGTAAATTAGCTGCAGTTTACCCGATGATTTCATTACTGTATTTGTGAAATACCCACTCATAGTTTTGTTCCCGGGCTAAGATTCAAATAACAAACACATTTTTTACAGATCTTATTGGTATTAATATCAAGTCCTTTCCTGAAAAGAACAGCCGGTTCACTGTTGAGAATTTCTTCCAGCGATTCATCCTTTATATTGCCATAAGCCTGGTGAAAGAAACAAGGCCTCACCGTACCATCTGCTTCAATCACTGCCGACACCCAGGGAGCGTTGCATTTTTTATATGGAAAATCATTGAATCCATAAAAAGCAGCATAATAATCTACCAGTTTCTGCAACTTCTGTGGCGACTCTGCAATAAAACGGTTCCGGAAATCAGCTTCATAATCATGTAAAATGGTTTCGAGTATAAGGTTGATGGTTTTAAGTTCTGCTTCATCAAGCAGCAACTCATGCTGTCTTGCTGCATCCCACAAGAGTTCCCTGTTGAAGGCAGCGCTGCTTACATCGGCCGGAAGAAAACTGATGGAATTCAACCCGAGTTGTT
>JAFDXA010000268.1 GCA_018268185.1 Bacteroidota bacterium | reverse complement strand
TAGTATCTGTGATTCAGAACATGGCTTTGCAGTGGTATAAATGCGGGTGTGACTAATGTCTCCCTTTTGATCATCAGCGGGGCGTAGTTTTGTAAAAACGAGAACAATGCCCACAACACTAATTACAACAGAAGAGTTTAAATCGAAGATTTTCGATTATGTGAATGAAAAAGACTGGAAGTCGAAATCAAGCCTTCCGATACTGGTAGATTTTTATGCCGACTGGTGTGCTCCCTGCAGAATGGTAGCACCTATACTGGAAGAACTGGCGGAAATATATAAGGATAAGGTTGTGATCTACAAGGTAAATACTGAATCGGAACCCGAACTGGCAGCTGTATTCGGCATACAGAGCATTCCATCATTTCTTTTTATACCGGTTGAAAAAGATCCATTCATTCAACCCGGAGCTTTTCCTAAAAATGTATTCAGGGAAATAATTGATGAACATCTGCTCTCATAAGCAGGATGTTTTACGGCAACTACGCCCAGACTGTCAATTTATCCTCAGGTGACAAAAGTCACACGAAGGGTACATGAGCCTTCAATATATTAGTGGTTAACAGCACTTGACAGCAATTTCAGATCAATTCACATTGATCAGTAAGACGGTATTTGTAAAACTTTCAAACCTTTTTTATGTCAGAAGATCAAAGCATACACAAACTTTTTCCCGACCTGGAACCACAACTGTATGATGAACTGATGACTCATGGTACCACCAGAACAGTTAAGGCAGGAACAACCATGCTTGCAGTAGGCCAGCCTATAAGGTCAACCATGCTGATTCTGGAAGGTGTTGTAAAACTTTACCAGGAGGATGAAGATGGGAGTGAATTTTTCATTTATCACATACACCCCGGGCAGGCCTGTGCAGTTTCCATGGTATGTTCTTATAAGCACGAGAAAAGCCAGGTTACGGCTAAAGCGCTTACCGATGTAACAGCTCTTACAATACCACTTGAATTCATGGAGAAATGGCTGGGTGAATTCAAGAGCTGGCATTCGTTCGTAATACGCACTTACAGGGCACGCTATGATGAACTCCTGCTCACTGTTAATGCAATTGCTTTTAAAAATATGGATGAAAGATTGGAGTTTTACCTCAAACGCCAGGTGAAAGAACTTGGCAGGCATGTTAAGCTCACGCACCAGGATATTGCCGATGATCTGAATTCTTCACGTGAAGTGATCAGCAGGCTGATGAAAAGAATGGAGAAGAGCGGCTGGATAATCATTCACAGGAATTCTTTTGAGTGGACCAGGGATTGATCTTTCAGTAATATTATTTCATAAGTGACTCTCGTCACAGATGCTATTTAAAACATACAGCAATTTTGCATAAATAATTTTACATGCATATCGTAGGCTACCTCGCTTCATTGCTGATAGGGTTAACACTGGGATTGATCGGGGGAGGGGGCTCCATTCTTACCATGCCGGTGCTGGTTTATTTCTTTGCTGTATCACCTGTTCTCGCTACATCATATTCTTTGTTTGTTGTTGGAACTACCAGCCTGGCCGGTTCTATCAGTTATTACAGGAACAGGCATACAAATGGAAAGGTTGCAGCCTTGTTCGGAGTTTCATCAATCGTTACAGTATACATAACGAGAAAATATATAGTTCATTCATTGCCGGAAAATTTATTCAGCATTGGTGATTTTGTTGTTACCGAATCACTTTTTACCATGCTGTTGTTTGCCTTGCTGATGATATTGGCTTCACTATCTATGATCCGGAGCAGGAAAAAAGATAAGGATGCAATAGAAGTTCGGAAAAACTATAGTTTTTTTCAACTCTCGGTTTACGGAGTATTCATCGGGCTTATTACAGGGCTGTTGGGGGCAGGTGGCGGTTTCCTGCTGATACCAGCCCTGGTGCTGCTTATAGGCCTACCCATGAAAGAAGCTGTAGGAACTTCACTCCTGATTATAACATTGAATTCAGTGATCGGGTTCCTGAGTGATCTAGGACATTTTAGAATTGATTGGACAGCCTTGCTCACGATCACAGCCATTGCAGTATGCGGTATGTTTATTGGTATATCAGTTTCAAAGAAAGTAAACGGGGCACAACTTAAAACAGGTTTTGGCTGGTTTGTGATGTTTATGGGTGTATATATAATCATAAAAGAACTTTTTATTCATTAAAGAAAGAACGGTCGCAACAGGAATTGTCTTAGAAAAAAATCTCTTGTGTGACATAAGTCATTTATAAACCCTGGATACAGACATAATTTTAAATTCTAAAAATAAAAACAATGAGGATAGAACAAATTTATACAGGTTGCCTGGCACAGGGAGCTTATTACATTGAAAGTGATGGAGAAGCCGCTATTGTTGATCCGCTTCGTGAAGTACAGCCTTATATAGATCGGGCGAAACGGAACGGAGCCGGTATTAAATATGTATTGGAAACACATTTTCATGCCGACTTTGTTTCGGGCCACCTCGACCTCGCTGGTAAAACCGGGGCTACCATAGTTTACGGGCCGAATGCCCAACCTGATTTTGCTTTTTATGGAGCAAAGGATGGGGAAGTTTTGAAACTTGGTAAGGCTTTTATTAAAGTGCTGCACACGCCCGGCCATACGATGGAAAGCACGAGCTTTCTTTTGATAGATGAAGAAGGTAAAGAGACAGGGTTGTTCAGTGGGGACACTTTATTCATCGGCGATGTAGGCAGGCCCGATCTTGCACAGAAGATCAAGAGTGAACTTACACAGGACAAACTTGCCGGTTACTTATTTGATTCATTGAGAGAGAAGATTATGCCGTTGAGCGATGATGTCATTGTTTATCCAGCTCACGGTGCCGGCAGCGCCTGCGGGAAAAATATGAGTAAGGAAACAACAGATACACTGGGCCACCAGAAAGCAACAAATTATGCTTTGAGGCCAGATATGACCAAAGAGGAATTTATAAAAGAAGTAACAACAGGATTAACAACACCTCCTTCTTATTTTCCACTGAATGTAATGATGAATATAAAAGGTTATGAGAGTTTTGACAAAGTGCTCGAGAGAGGCCTGCATGCGATGAACGCAGAAGAATTTGAAGTAGCAGCCAACGAAACAGGCGCCTTGCTGCTTGATGTAAGGGCTCCACAGGTGTTTAACAAAGGGTTTATTCCAAACGCTATCAACATCGGGCTTGATGGTTCATTCGCTCCCTGGGTTGGGGCCTTGATCCCCGATATAAAGCAGGAAATTCTGCTTGTAACTGATCCGGGAAGGGAAGAGGAAGCAGTAACACGTTTAAGTCGTGTAGGATACGATCACGTGATCGGTTTCCTTAAGGGAGGCATGGAAACATGGATAAAGGCAAATAAAGAAACAGATACCATTACCAGTATATCAGCGGAAGAACTCGCAGATATCAAAAAGGAAAATCCGGGAACAAGGATATTGGATGTTCGTAAAAAAAGCGAATACCAGAGTGAGCATGTGATCGATGCATTGAATAGCCCGCTCGACAATATCGGCGATATGGCCGAGATGCTGGATAAGAATACAACATACTATGTTCATTGTGCGAGTGGCTATCGCTCGATGATATATACATCTATATTAAGGGCAAGGGGATACGATAATCTCGTTGAAGTGATGGGAGGTTTCAAGGCGTTAAAAGCTTCCGGCAAATTCAGGATAAGCGATTATGTATGCCCAACAACATTGTTGTAAGATCAGTTGATTTTTTGAATTGATAATCACTGGGGAATAATGCAGAGGATTAAGGCTATACCGTGAAATATTTGTGTATGTTAAGTTAAGCCTGCAATAGCAGATAAAATTAACGGTAAGTAAAAAATAAGTGTTATTTCCCGGTTATCAAAAATACCTGCAAAACAAATGAGCCGGTTCATGGTCTCTGTAAGTCTGCATGAAACAGCTTGAATCTGAAAAAAAGTTCCTGGAACAGTAATTTCTCACCCGGGAACAAAACAAGTACTTACCTACATCGGGAGAGCGCCGGTTCACTAACTGTGCTATGCCAGTTGGGAACCGGCCTTGCCCTATTAATACGTTATAAACAGAAACCATGTAAGCTGTTTACGATGAAGCAAATAATAACCCAAATATGTTTTAACAATAATATCCAGTCCTTAAAAAAAATATTATTCTTGAGGGAAGCTTTTCTATCGATTCTATTCTTTTTTATTTCTTCGATTATCCTGGGGCAGTCAAAATTCGATAAAAAGAATGCTTCCATTGCTCATCGTCTTCCGGATAGTGCTTTACAAAAACCTGGTGAAAAGGGTGTGCTTACTGCTGATCTTCGGTATTTATTTATGGCTACAGACAATCGCCAGGGATTAACTGATTATGCAGCAAATGCCCTCGGTGCCGGATTAAAATACACAACAGGAAACTTTCATGGTTTCAGTATAGGAGCGGGCATTTATGCCTGCATAAATATACGATCATCAGTATTGACTGAGCCCGACCCGCTTACCGGGCAAATCAACCGTTATGAAATAACCTTGTTTGATGTAATTCACCCTGAAAAAAAATTAGTCGGAGGTATAGGAGAATTATTCTTGAAATATAGGTGGAGAGATTCTTATGTTAGCATCGGAAGACAGTTAATCAACACCCCATTCATAAACATGCAGGATGGGAGGATGAGACCCAATGAAGCAGGAGGAGTTTATGCTGAAATGAGGGCAGCTAAAAAAATAAAGATATCATTAGGCTACCTATGGGAGATGCTTCCAAGGTCAACAAATGACTGGGGAAGTATTTCTAAAACCATAGGCGCATATCCGCAGGGAGTTACCGTAAACGGAACTAAATCAGGTTATGCAGGTAGTCTTAAATCAAAAGGAATATTAATGGCAGGGGTGAACGGTTCTTTCGGTACTAAAGGTGAACTGAACTTACAGCTTTCGGAAGTATTTGTTGAGAACATCTTTAATACCAT
>JAFDXA010000267.1 GCA_018268185.1 Bacteroidota bacterium | reverse complement strand
TGCAAACCCTTTGATTATGTAAAAAACAATTCTTTCCTATTGCTCCATCAGCTCCACACTGCGGCTGATGAAACTGGTAAGATTATTCCCGGTAAGTAACCCTTGTGAAAGCAGGGCCAGGTCTGACAGATTCTTAACTACTTTTTCCTGTTTACCTGCATCGGCTTCCGACAATATTTTTTGAAAAATAGGATGATTGCCATTCACTGTAAGATTAACTTCATCAGGCATACTTGCGTACCATGCGGCCATACCGCCACCCATGGCTGCCATATCTTTCATCCTGCGCATCTGCTCGGGCCTTGTTGCGGTAACCGGGGGCGCTTCTTTGCCCAGGCCTTTTATTTCAACCTGTAGGTTCAAGCCTTCAAACGGCCGGTTGAAAAGTGTCTTCAGTTTTTCTGATTCATCTTTACTCAACACTGATTCTGCTGATTCTGTTTTATCAATGAGGTTATCAGCAATATCAGCATCCACCCTGGTAAAGATCATATCCTGCCATTTCATTTCCATGCTGTTGATGAAGGCTGAATCTACCAGTGTTTCCATCTTCACCACTACATAGCCTTTCGCTTTTGCCTGTTGTATGTAAGCATCCTGCTGCACAGGGTTCGTTGTATAAAGAACTACCTGTTTACCCTCCTTATTCTTTTGCAAGGCCTGCGTGGTTTCTTTGTATTCATCAAGTGTAAGGAATTTGCCATCGGCATCTTCCATTACAAAAAACTTATTCGCTTTGTCGAGGAATTTATCATCGGTCATCATTCCGTACTTCACAAACAAACCAAGGCTTTCCCATTTTTCCTCAAAAGATTTCCGGTCGTTATTGAATATTTCTTCCAGTTTATCGGCCACTTTTTTGGTAATATGTGCATTGATCTTTTTAACATTCGGATCGCCTTGCAGGTAACTGCGGCTAACGTTCAACGGGATATCCGGGCTATCGATCACACCATGCAGCAGCATCAGGAACTCAGGAACAATGTCTTTCACTTCATCGGTAACAAATACCTGGTTGCTGTACAACTGGATCTTGTCCTTCTGTATCTCGTAACTCTGCTTGATCTTAGGGAAGTACAGGATACCTGTCAGATTAAAAGGATAATCAACATTCAGATGTATCCAGAATAACGGCGCTTCGCTGAACGGGTAAAGTTCTTTATAAAACTCCTGGTAATTCTCTGTTGTTAATTCTGATGGCTTTTTTGTCCAGGCAGGTGATGTGTTATTGATCTGCTGATCTTCAAAGAAGATGGGCACCGGAAGGAACTTACAGAATTTTTCCAGTACTGTTTTCACCCGGTATGGTTCCAGGAATTCCTTGCTTTCAGCATTCAGGTGCATCACAATAGAAGTTCCTCTTTCTCCCTTTTCGGTTTCTTCGAGTGTAAATTCAGGACTGCCATCACATTCCCAGCGTACAGCTTTTGCTTCTTCACGAAAGCTCTTTGAAAATATCTCTACTTTTTCACTTACCATGAATGAGCTGTAGAAGCCCAATCCGAAATGGCCGATGATGTTGTTTTCATTTTGCCCCTTGTATTTATCCAGGAATTCCTCTGCGCCACTAAAGGCCACCTGGTTGATGTATTTATCTACTTCTTCAGCAGTCATCCCTACCCCACGATCAGAAATGCTTAGGGTTCCTTTTTCAGCATCGATCTTAACATCGATCCGCAATTCCCCCAGTTCTCCTTTTGCTTCTCCTATGGAAGAAAGGGTTTTGAGTTTCTGGGTTGCGTCAACTGCATTACTGACCAGTTCACGTATAAAAATGTCATGCTCACTGTATAAGAACTTCTTGATTATCGGGAATATGTTTTCAGTTTGTACCCGGATGCTTCCTTTTTGCATAAAATTTCTTTGTTTTAAGTCAGACCAATCTCTAAGCAAATACATTACCACAAGTGATTTTGGGACATTTTGACACAAACAGAACGGTTCTGATAATAAAAAAGGAGGCCCGAGAGCCTCCTTCCAATTTCGTATAATCAAAATTACCTGATCATGAAACGTTTGCTTTCTTTCACTTTGAATGTCTGGTGAACCAGTTGCAAAGTATAAGCGCCTGTTCCGATATTGCTTGGAACAACGAAATAGTCGTTGATAAAACCAACCTGTGTGATCACATCATGACGGTAAACTTCCTGCCCGATGCTGTTGATGATCCTCACCTGGTAGTGGCCTGGTTTTACATTATCAAGTGAATAATGCAAAGTTCCTCCACGGGTGATCGGAGAGGAATATACAACCAATCCTGTAGGCAATGCGGCAGTAGTGAAAGTTTTTTCAATACCGTAAGAAACACCGCCATTGTTAGAAGCATAAGCCCTGTAATAATAAGTAGTGGCCGGGGCCAGGTTATTCAGGTCAACGGTATATTCTCCACCTGCAATATTAATACTGCCGGCTTGGGTTCCGATGCCAGGCGTAAAGCCGCTGATGCCGCTGTATTCAATACCATAACCGATGATAAGTGTACAGCCGATATCTGTAATGGTTCCGCTGAAAGTTCCGGTGTTAGGCGTGTGTAATACGGCATCTCCTGTGATAACAGTTGGAGCAGTATTCACACCATTTGCGCTGGCTGCAACATTGATAACCGGTGCGCCGCCGCCGCTTACAGGAATATTTCCGTTGTAAGACTGAACAGCAAGTGCACTTGCTTTCACGTAGATCACTTTATTGAAAGGACCTCCCGGTTGTGCTATACTGAGTGTATTGGTGTAGGTTGCGTTATCCAGTGAAAAGCTGTATCCTGTAAGTGGCCCCACGGTAACGTTGGTTGCATTCAAACCGGTACTGCTGATAGTGAATGTTTTAGCATCTGTTGTTGTATTTGTACAAACATCACCGAATGGATCAAGCGTTGTAGCTGTTAAAGATGGTGTGGCAGTAGTAAATGACTGCTGAACGCCATAAGTAGTTCCTCCTGCATTGGTAGCATAAGCAACATAATAATAAGTTGTTGCAGGTACAAGGCCGGAAAGGCTTGAAGTAAAGCCGGTTCCTGAAAGATTGGTTGACGCAACCTGTGTTCCTGTTCCCGGTGTAAAGCCACTGGTAAGGCTGTATTCAATTCCGTAAGCTGTAACTGCTGTACAACCGCTGGATGGAATATCTCCTGCTAAAGTTGCAGCAACAACAGTTATACCGCTCGCTGCACCTGTTGTTACTGTTGGCGGGTTGTTGGCTCCTGAACCTGCAGCTGCCACATTGATTGCTGTAGCACCGCCACCGCTTACAGGTATGTCGCCATCGTAAGCCTGTATAGCAGTTGGTGTGAATGTTACAAATACCTGCTGCGTATAAGTTCCGCCAGCCTGTGTTAAAGTGAGTGAAGATGTGTATGTACCGCCTGAGGTTGTTGAGAAGCTGAAGCCGGCCAATGGTCCTACGGTGATATCAGCGTTGGTCAGGTTAAGACCGTTAACTGTAAAACTGTTCGGGCCAGCAGTTGCATTCAGGCAGATATTTCCGAAAGCCGTTAATGAAGTAGCAGACAAGGTTGGTGTTGGTGGTACTTCTCCTGTTCCGTCCACGTTTACAACAACAGCTGTGGTAACACCGCCGCCTGCATTGCTGATTGTTCCGCTGATCGGGCCTGCAGCCTGTGGTGCAAATCTCACCCAAACCGGTGTGGCAGCCAAAGTAGCTGATGTAAATGCAATTGTAGTAGAAGCTCCCCAGGTGCTGTTGTCATTTGAAACCTGGAAGTCGGCAGAAGAAGCCGTTACTGTAATATCACCAGGAGCTCCTGTAAGGTCTGCGCCTGAAAGATCATATGATTGTGATGCTGAAGTAGAACCGATCAGCACATTACCGAAACTGAGCGTTGAAACAGATGTATTCAGCGATGGAGCCAGGGCGCCACAGACAAAGATCGCTGTTGCGCTGTTGCGTGGAGCCGGGGCAGCAGATGCAAAATCAGCGCCGTTATTATCGGTATCAGTACATCCATTATTAGCCCTGAAAACGGCCAGTGTTGCGCTCGGAGCCGGTGTAGGGGCACCGCCTTCAGAACAGTTGGCAGTAGTTCCATATCCAACAAGATCAACGGCATTGGTAATGCAACCTGTAACAGCAGTGGTTCCATTGATGATGGCCACTTTACCGGCAGTGGCACTCATGGCGATGGCCGGGTTTGCCGTAGCGTCTACAGTTGGCAGGGCAACACCATTGGCGCCTGTATTACTCATCTGAACAAGGTAATAACCTCCTGCCGGAATGCTGGCTGCAGGCAGGATGAAAACGCCTGTCCAGGTTCCTGTAGAAGTTGCTGAAGTGTATTGAATAGAAAGCCCTGAAAGGCTCTGTGCTGTTCCTGAAAGGTTGTGCAGCTCAACATAGTCTGCATTGTAAACAGCACCCGAATTACCACCTGCACCATATACCTGGCTGATCACAATTGTAGTTGATTGTGAGTAAGACAGCAATGTAGCAAGTGTAAAAAGGAGTGTAAATATTTTTTTCATGATACCTGTATTAAACATTTTAAAATAAATGGAAGCCATACCGTAATGATATGGCTCCATTATTCAATTTATTGAAGGCTTTGATTATTGCCTTGTTATTGTAATGTCGTCAATCTCAAAGTTGGTTGTTTTGGCCGGACTGGTACCTCCCATGTATTTGAAAGCGATGAACACTGTTTGACCTGCGTAAGCAGACAGTGACAAAGCTCCTGTACTAACCAAAGAACTGAAAGAACCTGAGTTGTTGGTAGCCGTATTACCTGGGATATTTGAGTCTGTTGTTAACTGGGTCCATGTTGCTGCATTAGGATCGCCGCCAGCTGTATAGTTTGTAGAAACATAAGCCTGGAGTTTTGTTGGTCCAACCGCAAACTGGTATGCCGTTTTGAACTGCAGGTTAGGTGTTGATCCCGCAGGAAGTACAATCGCAGGAGTGATCATCCATGCTGTATCTGTAGTAAGACCTGTACCGAAAGCAGTTACTTTAACAGCCCTTCCGGTGCTTCCGAATACAGTATTTTTCCATTTTGCAGATGAATTCGGAGCTATGTTCGACCAACCGTTAAAAGAGAAATCCTGGTTGTTATCAGCACTTGTTAATGAGGTAAAGAACTCTTCAAAAAGATTGCAGCGGAAACCTGTGAACTTCACATCATCTTCGGTGCGGAGCAATAATTGTTTGGTAGTTCCGAATGTTGTGTAGATCGCAACAACGCTTCCGTTTCCTTTAGCTACTTTTTTAGCGGCGAAATCAGCATAAGCGCTGGTACGAATGATGATTGACTGACCTGAACAGTTCCTGATATCGAGGTTAACAGTGCTTTTGTAAGTTGATGTATCAGAATAAGTAACTGTTGTATCTCCGAATTCATAACCATCAAGCTGGATCAGGGAACCCAGGTATTTGTCCTGCATGTTTGTACCCAACTGGCTTTGATTTACAACGATCGGTGTAACCGGGTTGTTGATAGAACCACCAACTACATATTTGCTGATGGCATTGCTTGGGATACCTTCCAGTGAAGGGAGGCCGGCAACTGTGGCTTTAACACCGAGTTCCATCAGGCCATTGTAATCGCTGATGCAAAGATCTTTACAGTGAATGAAGATTCTGCGTCCAACAGGATATGTATTGTAGAGATCAACGGCATCCAGTAAAATCTGCAGACCGCCTGTTGCATCCTGGATGAACAATTGTTTGTAGAGGTTACCGCTACGGTCGTCGGCTACAACAATACCCGAAATGATCAGGTCTGATGTAATAACATCGTAAGCACCAGCATTGGTGTGCAATGCTTTCAGAGCGCTGATGGTTGTGTTGGCAACCAGGGCAGGATCAGAAGCACCCGGAGGGTTATCAAAGGTTTTTTTACATGCGCTGAAAGTTACAGCTGAGGTAATTAAAATTACTGCTGTGAGTGCATTTAAAATCTTGTTCATGATTTATTATTTAAAAAGTTTATACAGTGTTTATGGTTTATTAAAATCTTACGCCTACGCTGGCAAAGAAGTTGGTTCCGTATGAATAAAAATTCTTGTTAGGGAATTTATTCACGTTCTTTCCGGCAAAGTCGAAACGCAATTGTTCGAAACTACCAGAGATGATGTTCCTGTTGTCAAGAATGTTGTTTACACCTACGTTAAATACGAGGTAAGTTCTTTTCTTGAGCCCTTTGAACCTCCTGTTCATCATCCATGAATAGCCGGCAAATGCATCAAGCGTGTATTGTGATTTTAATTTTGTCTGATCGATGATCTGGTTCCACAAAGCAGAACCTTCTTCAAGACCACTCACAGCACTTTCAGTTCTGCGGATCGGGTTGAAATCAGCATACATATCATCAAAATAGTTGAAGTTCACATTGATGAACCAGAACTTTGGTGAACGGTAGTCAAGACCGATCGTGTAAGCCTGTTGCGGCGTTGGTACGTAGAAATTCTTTGAATAAACCGTAACATCCTTTGACAATAATTCAGAACTGTTATCAGCGGTTACTGTAGCTTGCTGCCTTGTATTGTAATAATATTTACCGATAGCGGCAGCTGCATTCAGACTTAAACCTTTGTAAATTTTAGCTTCAGCGCCAAACTCAACACCTGTGTGAATCTTACCGATGTTGCTGATAGCATAGTTCACGAAGTTCCTGTACTCATCATTGTAAAAGGTAAGTACATTCATCTGGTTCTTGAACTGTGTGTAGTAACCTGTTAACCTGAGTTTCAGTTTTGGTGCATTCATAGCATATCCACCTTCCACAGCCAGGATCTCTTCTGATTTCAGGTTATCCTGAACGAAATCCCTTGTGCGTGGAGCGAGGTAAACGTTTTCAAAGAATGGTGCCCTCGATTGGTAAGAACCATTTGCAAAAATGTAATTGCGTCCGTTGATCTTGTAGGTAAGTCCGCCCTTAATTCCTGAATTATAGAAATTATAGGTTGTTGATTTACCATAAGAGTTATCAGGGAACAAACCTACCCTTGCATTTCCTTTACGGAAAAAGCTTGTGTAAGAATGTTCGGTAGATACGAACACATCGATCTTGCGGAATTTGAACAATCCCTGCAGCCAAACCGATCCTTTTTTAATATTGATATCGTAGTTATATCCAAATTTGCTTCCTTCATACAGGATCCTGTTTGGGTTGTTGATATCATTCTGACCTGCATTGGTATTGGTTG
>JAFDXA010000266.1 GCA_018268185.1 Bacteroidota bacterium | reverse complement strand
GCCTTATAAGTATAGTATTGATGGAAGTAATTATCAGACAAATAATAATTTCACAAGCCTTGGCGCAGGTACTTACACAGCTTATGTAAAAGATAACGGAGGTTGTGTGGGAACAAGAGTGGTAACAATTTCAACACTCGCTCCTGTTGGAATCAATTCAACTTCAGCAAGAGCTTCAACAACCTGCAACAGCAACAATGGATCAATTCAGATATTCAGAACAACGGGAGGTACATCGCCTTATACCTATAGTATTGATGGATTGAATTACCAGTCAAGTGCCACATTCAGCAACCTGGCACCAGGTACCTATATTGGTTATATAAAAGATGCCGCTGGTTGCATCGCTACCAAAACCGGCATTGAAGTGGGGCCTACAGGCTGTTCTTCAAAAGCTCCTGAATCTGCAAGAACAACCAGGAATGGACCGCTTCCTTCAGATGCGAATATTGCTGTACAGGTTTCACCAAATCCATCTGCAACCAACTTTGTGCTTACGCTTACGGGATTCAGTACAGACCAGGTGATTGCCATACAGGTTACAGATGTGTTTGGCCGGATTGTTTACCAGGTTAAAGGTAACAGTCTCTCATACAGTTTCGGAAGTTCTTTCATACCTGGCATCTATAATGTACAGGTAATGCAAGGTAATATTACAAGAACAGTGAGGGTAATTAAAGAGTAAACTAAACTTTGAGTATAAAAGAGGGCTGCCTGAAAATGGCAGCCTTTTTAATTACTGTGCTTTTGTTAAGGATAGTTGGTATAGCTGCTTTTCTACCCATAAAATCGAAATTTTCTTACACTGATGTAGTAAAAATCACAATTTTCAGAGCCTGAACTGCGTTGATAGGAGTAGCCGTTTTCCAAACCGGCCCTAATATCCAAATCATAAAAACCAGTTCATGAAGCAATTACTTACCTATTTGCCGTACAGGCTGCTTTTTTTGTTTACCCTATCAGCATTTTATGGAATTGATGTTAAAGCACAGGCTAATTTCAATTCCAATACAACATCAGGCAACTGGAATAACCCATCCAGTTGGACACGTGTTAGTGGAACTGATGCCGATGGTATCCCTGATGCCGATGATAATGTTACAATCAAGGCAGATAATATCATTACTGTTAATGTTGCATCAGCAGCCAATTCAGTTACGCTCGAAAGAAGAGGCGGCAACAAAACCATCAACCTGAATGCAAATCTTACCATAACCGGCAGTCTGTTGATAGACAGGCCAAGAACCAGCGGAACATCCTCACTGGTTTCAGTAGGCGCTAACACCCTGCAGGTTGGAGGAAATATTACCATAAACGGAACCAACAACAGGAGAGGGGTTTTATCAGTGAGTACTGGTAAGGTCATTCTCACGGGTGATCTCAGTTCCTCAGCTAATACCAATGCCCAGTTGAATTTTACTGGTGCAGGAACTTTCAATATAGCCGGAAACTGGGGATTCAGTGCTTCTGCCACATTTACTCCTTCAACAGGAACAGTGAATTTTAATGGCAATGCACAGTCAATAACAACAGCGACCACTTTCAATAACCTTTCAATAAACAGTACAACTTCAACTACATTAAATGCGGATGTAACAGTGAACGGCATTTTTACACTTGCATCAGGTAAGGCAATAGCCAATGGATTCAGCTGGAATGTAGCCAGTTCAGCTGCGTCTGCTATTATAAGAACGAATGGGTATGTAACAGGAAACCTGAAACGTGCTGTTGCAACAGGATCGAATACTTATTTATTTCCAGTTGGTACAACAGCCGGTTACACACCTGCAAGTTTATTACTCAACGGTGTAACAACAGCTGGTAGTTTAACTGTGTCAGCAGTTGATGGTGTTGGAGCAAATTATCCAACAGCACTTCATACTTCAAAAAGACTTGCACGTAACTGGAGGATCACCAATGCAGGTGTAGCAGGTTTTAACAGTACCAGCAGTGCTACATTCACCTATCTTGCTGCTCCTTCCGACCTGGCAGGCGGTGCTTCAGCAACTGCTATGAAAGCTTATGCTTTCAGTGGTTCGGCGTTTTACCCGAATACAACTTCAACTACTGCAAATAGTTTTACTTACACATCGCTTAATACTTTTGGTGAGTTTGGCGCAGGCGAATGTAAAGGAACACTTGCAGCCACATTTACAAAAACAATGGCCAGCTCTTGTAACGGTGCCGATGGTACGATAACAGTTACAGCAAGTGGTGGTGTAGGTGCGTATACTTACAGCTGGACCAGCACGCCTGCAGGATATACTGCAAATACCGCCGCCATTACAAATCTTGGCCCGAGAGATTATACAATAGTGGTATCTGATGTAAGCAAGTGTACAGCAACTATCCCTGATATCACGATATGGAAAGCACTGGCGCCAACTATTACATTTTCAGGAGGAGGTTCAAGTGCCTGCGGAAATACAGGCTATGTAACCATGTATGCTGGCAACGGGATTGCACCGTACACGTACAGCATCAATGGAACTACTTATCAAACAAGTAATGCATTTACAAATCTCGCTGCGGGAACATATACCGGGTATGTGAAAGATGCAAGGGGATGTGTTTCAACAAAACCGAATATCGTTGTAAATGCCGCAGCGCCGATCGTTGTTACTGCTTATACAAGGCAGGCAAGTAGTTGTGCCAATAACGGATCTATCGAGTTATACAGAACTGGAGGTACGGGCCCTTATACTTACAGTCTGAATAATGTTACCTATCAGGGGAGCAATGTATTTACCAACCTGGCAGCAGGTACTTATACCGGTTGGGTAAGAGATTCAAAGGGATGTAAATCTTCCCTGGCAAATATTGTAGTAACAAAAGCAGCAACGCTTACGCTTACAAGGAAGTTCTCCAATGCAAGTGCCTGCGGTAATGATGCAACCATCACACTTACAGCTGCAGGCGGTGTAGCACCCTATCAATACAGTAAGACAGGTGCAACCGGGCCTTTCCAATCTGCCAATACATTTACAGGGGTAGCAGCAGGTTCATATACCTGTTGGGTGCAGGATGCTAAAGGATGTAAGGCGTTGGTTGGTGTTACCATCGGAACCATGAGTGCAATGAATCTTGCCGCTACATCATCTCCATCAGGAGCATGTAACAGCAGTGGTATCGTTAAATTAACTGTTACTGGTGGTGCGGGACCATATACATATAGCCTTGATAACATCACTTACCAGTCTTCCAATACTTTCAGCACTGTGGTACCGGGTACTTATACCGGTTGGGTAAAGGATTATAAGGGATGTAAGAAATCTGTGGCGGGTATAAGTGTAGGAGTGGTTTCTGCTTTGTCTGTTACAGAAAGTCATACAAAAACAAGTGTGTGTGTTGCTGATGGAACCATTCAGTTGAGAGCATCAGGCGGCATGCAACCATATACCTATAGCATCGACAATATTACTTACCAAAGCAGCGCACATTTCCCCGGCCTCGCAGCAGGGATCTATACTGCCTCAGTAAAAGATGCTAAAGGATGTAAAGCTTCTGTTGTTGTAAATATTACTACGAATACCATAGCAGTTACATCGTCTGCAACAGCAGCGAGCAGTTGTGCAAGTAATAATGGCTCTATCCAGTTGTTTGTATCGGGCGGTGTTAACCCTTATCAATTCAGTGTGGATGGGATACATTTCAGCAATTCAAATACATTCAACGGCCTTTACCCAGGCACTTATGATGGGTACGTAAAAGATGCAAAGGGCTGCCTGGGTGTTTTGCTGAACATCAATGTAGGGCCTTCCGGTTGCGTAAGCAGGTCAGAAATGAAAGCTGGAGAAAAAGAATCTAAGCAAACACAGGTTAGGGTGGTTGAAGATGCCAGTGAAAATTTATTGGTTAGAGCATATCCGAATCCATCACAGTCTGGCTTTTCTGTAATATTGGATAACAATTTAAAAGATGCATGGACAATAACCGTTACAGATATTCTTGGAACGATTGTTTACAAAGAAGTGATCACTGGAAAGAATAGCAAACGCTTCGGGCAAAACCTCCGAGCAGGAGTTTATTATGTACAGGTTATGCATGGTGACAACCGCAAAACCCTGAAACTTATAAAAGAGTAGTTTTTATTTCAGATTCAAACATGGCTGTACGAAAGTGCAGCCTTTTTTATTGAATAGAATTTCAGCCTTTCTGGCAGTGCAATTCCTGAACATCTAAATGATACAGGGATTATTAAAAAAAGGATAGTAAAAACGCAATGAAAAAGAGGGATTTTACGTTGTAAGGGCCGACCAGTACTATTTCCTGCCGGATAACCGGCCAGGAGATCAAACCCTGAAACCCTTAATCGATGAAACAATTCTTCCGCCCCCGTGTGCATACTGCAATGTGCATACTGATCGTAAGCATGTTATTTTCAACTGCTTCATTTGCACAAACAAATTATTATTACAAAGGAACCGGTAACCTCAACTCCACGGCGAATTGGGGACAAAATACGGATGGAACCGGAACACCGCCATCAAATTTTACCAGCAACAACCAGGTATTCAATGTAAGGAATGTAACTTCTGTTACGAACTCCGGCACCTGGACTGTTTCCGGAACCGGTTCAAAGATCATAATCGGTAACGGTACCAATGCCTGTAACGTAACAGTTCCAACTGGCACCAATACGATCGTTGGTACAGTGGATGTTTCTGCCAATGCATCCTTAACACTTACAAATACAACGCTGCCTGCACTGGGAACACTGAATGCAGCCAGTACGGTTATATATAACGGAACAGCAACACAGACAATAACGGCAGTTACTTACGGTAACCTCACGTATAGCGGCAGCAGCACGGGAACATTCGGTGGTGGATGTACCATTAATGGAGATTTCAGTTGCACATCAGGAAATGTAACATTCAATAATTCGGGTACAGCCAGAACATTTACCATCAATGGAGACTTTATTATGTCTTCTACGGGAAGTATAGAATTCGGATCAAGTACTGCGAGTGGTACGATCAACCTGGCAGGAAATCTTTCCAAAACAAATGGAGCCATGACCACTACTACGGCCAGCGCCAATGAAGTGATTAATATGACAGGATCTAACGTTACACTTCAATCCACTTCAACAGGTACTATTATGAAGTGGGTGAATATCAACATTACCAATGGAAGTACCTGTAGCTTTGTGGGTAATTTTAATATGAATGGAAGCGCCGGTACCAATGGTGTTCTTACAGTAAACAGCGGTGGAACTTTAATAACAGGTACTGCGAACCTGCTCGCAACAAACTCAACATTTACATTAAGTGCAGGAGGAACATTGCAGATCGGATCAACAGCTGGTATCACTTCTTCAGGTGCTACAGGAAATATACAGGCGAGTACCAGGAGTTATGCCACGGGTGCAAATTATGTTTACAATGGGACAGCAAGCCAGGCCGCAGGAAATGGATTGCCGGCAACGGTTAACAGTCTCACCATAGATAATTCCGGCACAACTGGTGCTAATATTGTTTCACTGGCACAGAATACCGCTATTACAACAGACCTCAATATAACTGCTGGTGTTCTTAACCTGGGCGCCTTCACTGCCAACAGGGCATCTGCTGGAGGAACGCTTACTGTAACAGGAACCCTGCAATTGGGAAGCAATACAGGCGGACAAACAGGAAGTAACTTTCCTACAAACTTCAGTTCGGTTGTATTAACAGGAGGTACAGTTGAGTATAACCGTGCAGGTACACAAACTGTTTATGGCGGAGCTGCATATGATGATCTTTCATTGTCTGGCTCAGGTGCCAAAACATTTGGTGCAACAACAACCATCAATGGGAACCTGGCCATCAATTCAGGTGTAACAGCCACACTCGGAACATTTACACATTCAGCCAATTCAATTACATTGGTTGGCAACGGGCAACCATCAGGTTCTTATGGCGGAACCGGTTCAGGTGCTACTTATATACTAACAACTTATTTCACAGCAGCAACAGGAAAGATAAATGTAAGCACAGGCTCTTGTGTTAGCGGAACCTGGCTTGGTAATGTGAGCACGGATTGGAATACGGCATCCAACTGGTGTGGTGCTGCAGTACCCTCTTCATCAACCGATGTTGTAATACCTTCGGGAACTGCTTTTGCACCAACAATAGCCAGCGGCACAACTGCTGCGTGCAGAAATATCAACATTAATACAGGCGCTACATTAACACTGGCCAACAGTGCAACAAGCCTGCTGAATGTAAGCGGTGATTTCGATAACGACGGAACACTTACGCAGGGAGCCAACAGTAAGATCAGCTTTGTAGGTAACATTGCTCAGAATATATTCGGTAACAGTACCACCAGTTTCACCAATCTTACCATCAGTAATAATACAGCCGCAGTTACCATCAGTGTAAACATAAATGTAAGCGGAACATTCAGTCTGGGCACCGGCGCCATTGTAACACCGGCAGCCACGACTGTTATCAATAGCAGCGCAGCGGCAGGAACGATCAGTGGTACAGGAACGGTGCAGGTAACCAGGATCACTGCAACAGCAGATTATTCAAACCAGTATAAATTCATAACCAATACACTCAGCAGTATTACTGTTGACTATGCAGGAGCCGGTGCACAAACGATCAATGCATTTACTTACGGCAGCCTGAGTACCAGTGGAAGCGGAACAAAAACAATGGGAGGAACCGTTGTTGTAAACAATACAGCAACAGTTGGAGTCGGAACAACACTGGATGAAAATACCAGGACGATGACAATTGCAGGCGGAGGTTCACTTGTTGTAAACGGAACACTTGATTT
>JAFDXA010000265.1 GCA_018268185.1 Bacteroidota bacterium | reverse complement strand
TGTCGAGCTGGTCACGCATGTTCTCCCACAATGCATAACCGTACGGCTTGATCACCATGCAGCCACGTACAGCAGAATAATCTGCCAATCCACCTTTAATCACAAGATCATTGTACCATTGCGAATAATCTTCTGCCCTTGTTGTAAGTTCCTTGCCCATATTTTTTGTTTATTTCTTTTTAATGCTTACCCGGGAAGCTGTTATTGCAAAATCTTCACATGAAACGATTTGCCAAACATCATATCCAACATCCCGTTTCCTTTATTTAATTATGACATCTTTAACAGCAAAACAAGTCTCCCGACTGCCTTTGTATCAATGCATTTTGCAATTTTACATTAACAATTATAGCCCCGCAAAAGTAGTAACTTCATTTTATAATCCTTTTAATTGCTTCGCTATGAACATTAAAATTTTACTTTTTGCCCTTTCTGCAGCGGCAATCAGCAGTTGCAACAGTGCTTACAAGAGCACGCAAACACCGGATGATGTTTATTACTCCAAAGGCAAGGTTGTTGAGGAAGATGATCGTACTGAGAAAGAAAATAAGGAAGCCAGGAGAGAATCCTACAAAGACCGCCAGGTAGGGATGTGTGTTTACGACAGGCGCTGGCGTGATTTTGATGATGACTACGACTACCGTTACGACCCCTATCGCTACGGCTACAGTTATGGCTACTATTACAACCCATACTATTGCCATTACCCGGTTTATATCACCAATGTTCCGATAGCGAACCCGAAAAACACCGTACCGAGGATGACAAACCTGGGAAGTTATAACAACACAACTTATGCTGTTGTAAATACCAAAACTGGTACGAGCATCTACACAGCCCCTCCCCGCCAATACAATAACAGCAATAACAATTCAAATCTTGTAAGGCGTATACTCAATTCTCCCCAGCCTGTTTACAACAATAACAACAGCAGTAACAATAACAGCAATTACTCTACAGAACAGAACACGAACAGAACCTACACGCCATCCAGCAATAACAGCAGCTCCGGTTCTTCTTCATCGGGAAGTTCCGGCGGTTCAGTTTCAAGACCGGGCAGAGGCGGATAAAAATATCTTTTGATCCGTACCCTCTATTTTCAATTAACCTTTATACCAAAGCGAATTTGCTGATGAGCTCATCATCAAAAGCAATCTCATGAAAAAATTTATACTCTTTTGCTTACTCATACCTGCATTCCATTCTTTTGCACAGGTACCGGAAGATGCGTTGCGTTACAGTTGGTACCCGGTTTCTGGTACGGCACGTTACATGGCCATAGGTGGCGCCATGGGTTCACTCGGCGGCGATCTTTCGGCAGCGAATATTAATCCGGCCGGCATAGGGTTTTACAAAGCCACAGATGCAGTATTCAGTCCGGCGTTTCTCATCAATAACGATAAGGCGAATTACCGTCAATCAGAATCTCTTAATAAAAGAAATGCCTTTAACCTGGGAACAACGGGTGTGATTTTCGGAAGTGTAAACAGGTATAAGCCCGCTAACAGCAGCGCTTTCAGCATTTCTATTTCCCAGGTAGCCAGCTTCAGCAACAGGTTACGATACAGCGCTTTGAACAATTACAGTTCTTTCAGTGAACAGTTTGCTGAAGAGTTTGCCAAAAGCGGTTACAGCATCGACGAAGTGCTTACCACCAATTCCCCACTACCCTATGGATCAGCAACAGCGTTGTACACATACCTCGTTGATACTGCAACTATCAATGGTACCACATATGTGAAAGCTGCGCCTGAATACCTGCTTGATTCGGGTTATGCGCTGAGGCAAACCATGGATAAGAAAACAGGCGGCGGGGTGTACGACCTGTCTTTTGCCTATGCCCGCAACATCAAGGATAAAATATTGTGGGGCATTACGCTGGGTGTTCCTGTAATCTATTATACAAGTAAAACCACATTTGAAGAAACGGATACTTCTTCAAATGTTTTCAATCATTTTAAATCGTTCAGCTATACAGATGACTTTACAACATCCGGGCTTGGCTTCAACTTGAAACTTGGAGTAATCTATAAGCCTAGTGAATATGTGCGGCTCGGACTGGCAGTTCATACCCCAACTTATTACATGCTGACCGACACCCGTACCACTTCTCTTACCAGCAACCTGGAAACCCCCACTGGCAATCCTGAATCATTCTACGTAAAATCAACAACATTCACCAACGGCAAGGAGGGTGAAAGCAAATATGTACAATTATCTCCCTGGAAAGCGATACTAAGTGGTTCATTTGTTTTCAGGGAAATTGAAAACGTAAAAAAACAACGTGGCTTCATCACTGCTGATATTGAATATGTAAATCACCGCGGCAGCAGGTACAGCAGCAACAATGATGAACCAACAGAAAATGAAAAAACATACTACAAGGGGTTGAACAAAGTAATAAAGCAGGAATACAAAGGAAATTTCAACTTCAGGGTAGGCGCTGAATTGAAATTCAACATCATCATGGCCCGTGCAGGTTTTGCCTATTATACCAACCCTTACAAAGATGCTGCGCTTAAAGGGAACCAAATGTTACTGAGTGGAGGACTCGGATACCGCAACAAAGGATTTTATGTTGACCTCACTTATGTTCACCGGGTAACAAAGGATGTAAACTTCCCGTACAGGCTCGAAGACAGGGCCAATACTTTTGCTACACTTAACCAGCAACAGGGAAATATCGTGGCAACGGTGGGAGTTAAATTTTAAGTTGAGCAAACCCAAAACTATTTTACGTTGAGCGTTGAACATTGATTGTTCGACGTTCAACATTTTCCAGCACTTCCTCAAAAACAGGAGCAACCCACTCCACCGATTCGTCTTTACGAAACCAGGTCATCTGCCGTTTTGCATAGTGGCGTGTGTTCTGCTTGATCTGCTCAATTGCTCCTGCTTTGGTTGATGTGCCTTCAAAATAACTGAAGAGTTCTTTGTAGCCAACAGTTTGTAATGCATTTAACTCTTTGAACGGCAACAACGATTTAGCTTCATCGATCAGCCCGGCCTCGATCATCTTATCAACCCTGCTGTTGATCCTTTCATACAACAATTCCCTTGGCAATTCGAGGCCCACCTGTATGATATTAAAATCCCGTTTGGGTTTTTGTTTCAATTGAAAACTGCTGATAGACCTGCCGGTTGACCGCTTTACTTCCAATGCCCTCATCATGCGTTGTGGATTCTGCATCTCACCGGAAGCAGCAAATGCAGGATCTTCTGCTTTCAATTGATCCTGCAGCCAGGCAATACCTTTTTCCCTGTATGAATGAATGATCTGCTCACGGATTTTTTCATCCGTGGCCGGAATTTTATCCAGCCCTTCTGTAAATGCCTTGATGTATAAACCTGTTCCTCCTACCATCACGGCCACATCATTATCGCGGAATATTTTACCGGCGGCATTAAAGGCGTAATGCTCATAATCCGCTGCAGTAACATTTTCGTGAATACTGTGTGAGTTAATGAAATAATGATGCACCTGTGCCAGTTCTTCAACTGAAGGCTTTGCTACACCTATGTTCAGTTCCCTGAAGCACTGGCGGCTGTCGGCCGAAATGATCTGTGTATTGAAATGCTGTGCAAGCTGAACGGCAATGGCAGTTTTTCCTGCTGCAGTGGGGCCGGCAATAACAATGCAGGTCTTGTTCATATATTATCCGGGCTTGTACAGAGCCGTTTTATGAATGTAGAATGGATTGTGAAAACAAAAGCAATGCTTGCTCAACCGCTATTTAAAATCCGTCGTTGGCATCGTCTGTTACGGCATCGTCTTCCGTTTCTGCAACATCGCCTTCTTCGCCCTCTTCACCAAAACCATCTTTCATGGCATCGGGTTGCAGGTCGTATTTTTCTTCCATTTCGGCGAGGCGGCTGTCTACCAGCCCTTTTGTTCCGTATTGTGATGGTGCGATACCTTCCACCCGCACACAACTGGGGTAAGTAACTTTAGCACTTTCGTCCTTATCAACGTGAATGAGTTCCACCATGAAATGCCAGTTCTTATTGAAGTCGTATTCGTAAATGAACTTCTGGTTCGGATCTTTTATTTCGGTGCCGATGGCCGTTTCACTCATCAGGAGTGGTTCCGCCTTGTAGTCCTTGTCATATTTCTCAAGAGATATCTCCCTGCCCCTTAGCCAATGATCGTTGCTGCGGTAGAAAGTTGCTTTGTGCTTATTATCGAACTCGAAGCTCTTGAGAATTGCATTGTGCAGATCGAAAAAAGTTTGGGTATGCCTGATCACGATGTCACGGTATGTGCTTTCATCTTCTTCCCAGTATATCCTGAATTTTAATATTGCCATAATCAAATGTAGGATTTTTTTTAGTTATAGGATATAACAGCGCTTGCTATCATGTTCCAGAGAAAACTGCCGGTGCATACTATTACAAATCATTGAAACGCTCATTATTCATTATAGTTTGCGTATTCCCAACTCTCCGGCCCTGGCAATCATCAATGCATGCGCTGCCTCGTATTCATTGGGTATGATGCCGTCCAGTATTGCCTCCCTGATCGCATTCTTGATTTCCCCCACAAGCCGCCCCGGCGGAATACCAAATGTTTCCATGATGATCTCGCCGGTGATCGGTGGCTGCCAGTTACGGATATGATCTTTTGCTTCCACTTCTGCACAGCGTTGTTCCACCATTTCAAAATTGTCGAGATAACGCTTTACCTTTTGCCTGTTCTTTGATGTGATATCAGCCCTGCACAATTTCATAAGAGCATCAAAATCTTCGCCGGCATCGAAGAGCAAACGCCTGATGGCGGAATCGGTAATATTCTCTTTGGTCAGACTGATCGGCCTCAGGTGCATTTCAACCAGCTTGCGCACAAATTTCATTTTCTCATGCTGGGGCAATTTCAACTGGGCAAAAATTTTAGGCACCATTCTGCCTCCAACAACTTCGTGACCATGAAATGTCCAGCCATGCCCTTCTTCAAATTTCTTTGTTGCCGGCTTGGCAATGTCGTGCAGGATCGCGGCCCAGCGAAGCCAGAGGTCATCAGTAGCCAATGAAATATTATCGAGCACCTGCAGTGTGTGGTAAAAATTATCCTTGTGCCCCATGCCGTCGATATACTCAGCGCCGGAAAGAGCTGTCATTTGCGGGAATATGATCTCAAGCAGTCCTGATTTGTACAGCAATTCAAAACCAACGGATGGTTTTTTACTCAACACGATCTTGTTCAATTCATCAGCGATACGTTCGCCACTAACGATCTTAATGCGCTTTGCATTCCTGCTGATGGATTGAAATGTTTCCGGCTCAATGATAAAATTCAACTGGCTTGCAAACCTGATGGCACGCATCATGCGGAGCGGATCATCGCTGAAGGTCTGATCTGGCGCCAACGGTGTTTTTAAAATACCATTCTGCAGATCACGCATACCATTGAAAGGATCAACCAGTTTACCAAAATCTTTTTCATTCAGGCTGATGGCAAGCGCATTGATGGTGAAGTCTCTCCTGTTCTGATCATCTTCCAGCGTACCGGTAGTAACAAGTGGCTTACGGCTATCGTGTGTGTAGGATTCTTTGCGGGCACCAACGAATTCAACTTCAAAGAACTGGTGGGCCGTGCCTGTTTCTGCAGAGCCTGCAATGCTGATCTTGAGTTGAGCCGTTCCGAAATTTTTGAAGTATGATTGCTGAGGTTTGGGATCGAATTGATGTGCCGCCATCTCAGCGAGGGTGACACCATCGCCGATGCACACGATGTCCATGTCTTTGGTGGAACGGCCGAGGATCTTATCTCTTACAAAGCCCCCGATCACATAGCAATCAGCCTGC
>JAFDXA010000264.1 GCA_018268185.1 Bacteroidota bacterium | reverse complement strand
TGCTACTTTTGCGATCAACAACAGGCTGGAGAATATTGTAAATACTTCTTTTGACATTGAATCCAAATTGCTTGCTGAGCGAATCGTTCCCAACAATACAAAACAGAATGGCTTGCAAGATTCAATTGCCGGGCTGCGAAGCAAGGCTGCCGCTCTCGATAAAGTGATCAACGAAGCTGCGATCTCAACTTCCATGGACAGCGTATTGGTTTTCCTGAATCACCAGCTCCAGCTTTCAACAGCCATCCTGAATTCAGCGAATAACACAGTACTGATAGATTCATTGCGAAAGCTGCACCTGAGCGACAGTATTTACACCCATGCCCTGGAATTGCAGACCAGGCTTGAAAAAACACTGAGTGCTACGCTTGTTGAAAATAACAAAGTGGCAGCACGGGTATCGTGGCTGAATAAATTACTTGCCTTTACCGCTCTTATTGCGGTACTTATCCTGGCAACCATTATACTCCGCAGGCAGATCATGCAGTTTATACTGATACGTGACCTGGAGCAGGCCCGTAAACTTGCATTGCAATCGGTAAAAGTGAAAGACCAGTTCCTGGCCAATATGAGCCACGAGATCAGAACACCGTTGAATGCATTGAAAGGCTTCAGCAGGCTACTATCAAAAACAGAACTGAATGACGAACAGCGTGAGTACAGCAATATCATCAACAACTCCAGCGAAAGCCTGTTGCATATTGTGAACGACATTCTTGACCTGTCGAAACTGGAAGCCGGCTCCCTGCAGCTCAAGAACAGGCCCTTTCAACTACGGCCATTGCTGCAAACACTGAAAGCAACCTATGCCGCATCGGCAGCAGAAAAGAAACTGGATTTTATTGTTTATGTAGCAGACAATGTTCCCGGGATGCTGGTTGCTGATGCAGAACGCCTGAACCAGGTACTGGTAAACCTTGTAAGCAACGCCATAAAATTTACCAATGAAGGTTGGGTCCGGTTGTCGATCGAACTTACCGGAACAACATCCGCCTCCAATACCATAAAGTTCAGTGTGCAGGATACCGGCATCGGAATTCCGTTTGATAAACAGGTTCAGATATTTGAACGTTTTGAACAGCTCGACAATGCTTTCGTGAGGCAGCAGGGGGGAACCGGCCTTGGACTAGCCATTACCAAAACCCTTGTTGAAGCCATGGGTGGAAACATAACGGTGAATAGTGAGCCGGGTAAAGGATCAACTTTCAGTTTCAGTGTCGCTTTCCCGTTGCAGGCCCAGCCGGTGAAAGAAGAAGGCTCAAAGCAGTTGCAGAACCAGGGAATGATCACCGATCCGGCCAAAAAAAGAGTTTTGATCGCAGAAGATAACAAGGTAAACCAGTTGCTGGTGAGTAAGCTGCTGGAACCTTATTCACTGTCCGTTAAATATGTAAACAACGGACATGAAGTGATATCGGCGCTCGAAAAGGAAGACTTTGACCTGTTGCTGATGGATGTGCAGATGCCCGTTATGGATGGCATCACGGCAACCAAAACCATACGGAGCCGGCTTGCCAAACCAATTCCGATTGTTGGAATGACAGCTTATGTGCAGCCTAATGAAATTGAACGCTGTTATGCCGCAGGTATGAATGATTATGTGGCCAAACCAATAAATGAGGAACAGTTTTTCGCTGTGTTAAAAAAATATATTTATCTTGGCAGTCTGCAAACGTTGGAAGCCCGGGCTGACAAAGGGCATCACGACACAGATTTTACCTTCCTTTATGATCTGTGCAACGGCAACGGACCTGCAGTGAAAATGGTGCTGGCAGAACTTGACAAGCAACTGCCGGTTGATATCCGTTCTCTCGAAAACGCATTATCCCTTCATGACCGTTCGGCGCTGAAAAGCATCGTACATCACCTTAAATCAACACTCTCCCCATTAGGGCCGGAGCGTATTGCAGCAGGGGTGCTGGCGGAGTTTTCAGCAAAATTGCAAAATAGCGATGATCCTTCACTGGAATTATCAGGCAGCAGGCTATTATCAGCTTTGAACAGCCTCGTGCAATCAGTGAAACAGGAACTCAACAATTGATAACATTGATCCCGGGAGGGACAATGAGTGTATGTTTAAGCGAACGTCATATCACAATGATCCCGATGAACAGGTAAGTTACATTACCCGGGTTGCCAATAATTCCATTATCAGCATTTGGATCGCTGGTGGAGTTTGCATTGTAGTATTCCTGTTTTATTTTCTTTGGTTACCGGTTAAATCAACAGGTATCAGCAAGGTGGGCATAATGCCAGCCGATACAACAGAGGCTTTGTTTGAAGACAAAACAGCGCTGCTCAATATCGGGCTGAGAATGCAATCCATCACATATTCTTCAGAAGACAAATCTTCCGTTAATATTATTACCAGTAAGATCATACACGATAAAAAGGCCGTTGCGCCCAGAAGAACTACACCTACCGATTTTTCCATTAAAGCAGTACCAAAATAGTCTACCATGAGATTTAAAAACTTCCTTCTGATATCCAGTATCCTGTTTTCCGTATCAT
>JAFDXA010000263.1 GCA_018268185.1 Bacteroidota bacterium | reverse complement strand
GATACACTAATGACAAGAGGTAACCGGAAATATAAAGGAAATCCATTCTGCAGGTTGTACCCGACCTGTTATTTATTCCTGTTTGTTTTTGCTTTCGCAACAAAGGTACAGGCTCAATGCCCGGCAAATATTGGTTTTGAAACGGGCAACTTCGCCGGCTGGAAATTGTATACCGGTAGTGTGTCCAGTGTAAATACACAGAATGTGATTTCTCTTACGGAAGTGCCCGGACCGGTAACCGACCGTCATGAAATGCTAAACTCATTACCCGGAGATGGCGTTGATGAATATGGCGGCTTCCCCAAAAATTGCCCCAACGGAAGCCAGCATTCTATCAGGTTGGGTAACGACAGGGCCGGTAATGAGGCTGAAGGTGTTTCTTATGAATTCACGATACCGCCTAACGCCGAAAATTTCAGCATTATCTACTATTACGCCATTGTAATTGAAGATCCCGGCCACCCCGAATACCAGCAACCCCGTTTACAGATAGATGTGTTGAATGTAACCGATAACGAAGCGATCGATTGCTCTTCATTCGATTTTGTTGTTGATGGGGAAACACCCGGTTTTCACCTGTCGCCGATACAGGTAAACGGCATACCGGTATGGTATAAAGACTGGTCCGCCAACACCATCAACCTTGGAACCTATGCCGGGAAAACCATACGCATCTTTTTTAAAACAGCCGACTGTACCTTTCTCTCACATTTTGGATATGCTTATCTGGATGTAAGTACTGAGTGCAGCAGTTCTTTTATAGGCGCTGCTTTTTGTCCTGCAGATACAGCCATCAGCGTAACAGCTCCTTTTGGCTACCAGCATTATACATGGTTCAATGAGAATTATACACAAACATTGGGAACCGGTCAGACCCTTCACCTGGAGCCACCGCCGCCAAGCGGAACCAAGGTTAAGGTAAAGCTGGAACCTTTCAGTGGCTATGGTTGTGTTGACACATTAACGGCAAGCCTCATTGATACACTCACCATCACGGCCAATGCCGGCCCCGATGTGGCTACCTGCAACAACATACCCGTGCAGGTCGGTGTGCTGCCGGTGCCGGGCTTGGTATATCATTGGGATCCTCCCACAGGCCTGAGTGATCCTTCTGTATCCAATCCAACAGCATTGGTGAACAATACCACCCGTTATGTGCTAACGGTGAGAACGCTGGGAGGAGGATGCGCCACAACAGATACGGTATTCGTGAATTCGGATTTTCTTGATACACATGTGCAGGTAAATGGGCCGGTGTCGCATTGCAGCGCCGATGCACAAACCGTATTAAAAACAGATCCTTCGGCACACAGCATTCAATGGTATAAGAATGGTGTTCCTATAGCCGGTGCCACACAGGTATCTTATATAGTGCAGGAAGAAGGGGATTATTATGCGGTGCTAACCAGCAGCCGTGGTTGTACCATCAATACTGATACGAATACGATTCATGTTTTTCCCAGCCCGATAGCCATTGCCCAGTTAACCAGCAACCCTGTTCAGTGTTTCCTGGGAAACAGTTTTTCATTGCTGAACCAGAGTACTATTCTTTCCGGCAATATGGAATATGACTGGGTAATGGGAGATGGAACTGTACTACACACAAAAGATGTTAGTTATTCTTACACGCAGCCCGGCACTTACAATGTTGAATTGAAAGTTAAGGCGGCCGGCAACTGCATTTCAACCTGGCCGGTTACGGTGAAGGTATTGCCCAGTGCTATTGCAGATTTTGCAGTGAATCCTGTCTGCATCAACCTGGATCTATCGCTGATTAACAACACACATTACACAGGCAGTTCACAGGTGCATTATCTATGGGATTTTGGTAACAGTGATGTATCTGCTGCGATGAATCCTGTTTACCAGTATCACATTCCGGGCAATTACACGGTAACACTAACTACAAGTACGGATGAGTGTCCGCAACCTAGTGTAAAGCAGCTTCCGTTGCGGGTTGATGAACCGGAACAAGGCATCAACTATCCTGTTAAAACGGCCATATTCAATTACCCGCTGCAATTGGAAGCAAGGCGTATCGGCAACCAGGTGCTTTGGTCTCCTGCAGTCAATCTCAATAACGTGAGCAGTTATACACCGGTTTATAAAGGTGTAACCGAGCAGCTCTATAAAATAAAACTTACCACGGCTTCCGGTTGTGTAACGATTGACTCACAATTGGTGAAAACGATCAAGAAGATAGAGATACATGTGCCCGCGGCTTTTACGCCTAATGGTGATGGACAGAATGATTTTCTAAAACCACTCTTATACGGATTCAGTAAGGTGAATCATTTCCGAGTTTACAACCGCTGGGGCAAAATTGTTTTCCAGATGGAAAGCGATCAACCCGGTTGGGATGGCAAGATCAAAGACATACCACAGGAAATGCAGACTTATGTATGGGTGATAGAAGCCGTGGATGTTGATGGTGTTGTTCATCATGCCAAAGGAACAACGATATTGATACGCTAAACTGTTTTCTCCGGCATTCAGATTACTGTAATTGAATTTTATCTCTCCATCATTTTCTTCAATACAATAAAATGTATGGGTTGCGTGGCAACTCCAAACCGGGCATCATCATGAAATGGTTTGGTTTCCCCTGTATTTTTATAGCCGTAGCGTTCATACCATGCAATCAGTTCGTGCCTGATGTTGATCACGGTCATGTGAATGTCTTTGTAATACTTTTCTTTTGCATAAACCTCAGCGGTATGCATCAGGCGCTTGCCGATACCCAATCCCTGGGCCTCCGGTGAAACAGAGAGCATGCCGAGATAAAGTCCGCCTTCTTCTTCCTTCAGATAAACAGTTCCGAATAATGTTTTGTCGTTACGGCAAATAAAAATAACAGCCCCGGGTTCCTGTAGCATCTGCTGAATGGACTTTTCATCGGTACGCAGTTCGCCGCTGATGATATCAGCTTCGGTGGTCCAGCCCTTTTTGGAGGCATCTCCCCGGTATGCACTGTTTACCAATGCCACGAGGGCCGGGATCCATTCTGACTGAAGTGTTTCAATTTTCAACTCATTCATCAGGTAAAATTAGATTCTTTAATAATTATATGTATCGGATTACTTTTGCTGATACGTTTAAAAATACAGGATAATGTTCAGCAACGAGTACCAGGGCGCATTATTGGAAACAGCCCGGCTGGTTCTGAGGCCGCTTTCAGTAACAGACGAACGGGAGATTTTTTTATTGAGAAGTGATCCTTCAGTGAATAAATATCTCGACAGGCCACTTGCAAAAAGTACCGAAGATGCCCGTTCTTTTATTGAAAAGATCATAGCTGGCGGAAATTCCGGTTCATCTTATTACTGGGCCATCACACAAAAAGATGAGGATGTGCTCCTGGGTACAGCCTGTATCTGGAATATAGATGAGCAAAACAGTTCTGCTGAGATCGGTTATGAATTGTTGCCGGCACAACAGGGCAAAGGTTACATGAAAGAAGTTATCGAAGCGATCATAGCATTTGCATTTACAGAACTGAAACTAGGAAGACTGGATGCCTGTATGGATCAACGCAATGAAAGATCAGCAGCGCTTGTTTTAAAATCCGGTTTCCGTTTCAATGGCGAAAAAGATGGAGAACATCAGTACATCCTGGAGAATAAGATATAGCGCCTGAATGACCATACTATTTAGCTGGGTTGAGTTTTTGTATAGTCTCTTGTCACATGAACCATCTAAGCAAAAAAGTATAGTAAAAGAATTGAGAATTTTAATGATGCAGACCTGCTGCTGAAAATTTTAATAGCGCAACACGTTAAATACTAATTTCGCAGTTATTAAATCAAAATTATGAGTGAAGTAAAACCAACACAGGGAGAGATACACAGCAACAAAGGTGTTATGAAATTTGAACTGTATGATGATGCAACGCCGATTGCTGTAGCCAACTTTAAAAAACTTATTGCTGAAGGTTTTTATAACGGACTTACATTTCACCGGGTGATACCCGATTTTATGATACAGGGCGGATGCCCGATCGGTAATGGAACCGGTGGCCCCGGTTATACCATTCAATGTGAAACAAGCGCACCTAAACAATATCATGACCGTGGAGTGATGTCTATGGCACACCGTGGTCCGAATACCGGCGGTTCGCAATTTTTTATCTGCCATAACCGTGCAGGAGTGCAGCATCTCGATGGAAGACATACCTGTTTCGGGAAAGTGATAGAAGGGCTTGATGTGATCGATGATATCAGGGCCGGTGATACCATTGAAAAGATCGTTCTGCTTTGAGCATATTTCTTTTTACCCCGCCTTTTACGCAGCTGAATACGCCTTACCCGGCAACTGCCTACCTGAAGGGATTCCTGAATACCAGGAATATTCCATCCTTCCAGGCAGACCTTGGCATTGACGTAACAAATGCCTTGTTTTCTTCTGCTGGGCTCACAAAAATTTTTGCATACATAGAGCAACATCCCGTTACCGAAATTTCGGCTAACGCTTCCCGTATTATTTCACTCCGAGAGGAATATATCCGTTACATAGATGCGGTGATCCGGTTCCTGCAAGGCAAGGATCCTACGCTGGCACATTTTATCTGTAAGCGTGATATGCTGCCCGAAGCATCCCGCTTTGAGCAACTCGATGATCTTGGCTGGGCATTTGGTTCCATGGGAACACAAGACAAGGCCAGGCACATTGCAACCATGTATCTGGAAGACATTTCAGACCTGCTGAAAGAATGTGTTGATCCGCATTTTGGTTTCAGTCGTTACGCCGAAAAACTGGGAAGATCGGCCAACAGCTTTGATGAACTCTATGCCGCATTGCAGCAACCGCTCACTTACATAGATGAGATCATGATCGAACTGCTTGCAGGTTACATTCAGCGATACGATCCTTCCATGGTTGCCATTTCAGTTCCTTTCCCGGGAAACCTGTACAGTTCG
>JAFDXA010000262.1 GCA_018268185.1 Bacteroidota bacterium | reverse complement strand
ATAATAAAATCAAAATCAGTTTCTTTATACCTGCAGAAAATAAGGGTACCCTGTTCTCTTTTTTCTGTTCTGCTGATGAAAAGATCTGCGCCCGGGTTCCTGCTCCAGCCAAACAAAACAAGATCTTTATTAATAGTATTTCTGAATGTAATAACAGATTCTGTAAGAAGCGTATCATCTGCACAGAATACAAGCATTTTGCTGTTGCTGAATAATTTCAGTTTTTCATTGATCTTTTCGCGAACACCGGCAAAACCTTCTGCATGGGCATCACCTACATAAGTGAATACGCCGATCTCCGGGTCAATGATCTGTTGAAGTTTTTCCATTTCGCCAGCTTTCGAGATCCCGGCTTCTATCAACGCCAGCGTGTGCGATTCACTCATGTTCCATACACTCAGCGGAACACCAACCTGCGAATTATAACTTTTGGGACTTCTTGCAATATTATATTTATCGGCAAGCAATTGAAACAACCATTCTTTCACGATCGTTTTGCCGTTACTACCGGTGATGCCGATCACAGGATAATTAAAGCGGTGGCGGTGCCGGGTTGCTATTGTTTGCAAAGCCTCCAATACATCATCTACTGCGATAATGTTTGCCCCGGGTAAACGGGCTGCTTCGTCAAGGGAGAAATTTTTATCTGTAATAAAACAACGTACGCCGCTGTTGTATAAATCCGGAATAAAACCGGCTGCGCTTCTTTGTGGCCCGTTGATGGCGAAAAAGACTGTTCCGGCTGCTACCTGTAATTTCCGGCTGTCGGTAAGCAACGTGGTGATCAATGGATCTCCATCCTGCTGCAGGGGAACAGTACAAAGTATTGCTGCAATATCAGAAAAGTGATAGGAGTGCATTCTTACTCTTGTTTAGCATCAGCGTCGGAACCTGTTGTTGCCGAAGACCTGAAAATAGAATACAAAATGGATCCGCCTATAGACACCACAATTACCATCAATGATGCAGCAACAGGAACTTGTATCCATTTTTCAACGAGCATTTTGGCGCCGATAAACAACAACACAATGGCTATGCCCTGCTGAAGGTAATCGAATTTATTGGCAGCGCCTTTTAATAAAAAGAACAGGCTTCTGAGACCGAGTACTGCAAATATATTCGACGAATATATAAGCAGTTTATCACTGGGATCAGGAATGATGGAAAACACGGCCGGAATGGAATCAATGGCGAATACTATGTCTATCAATCCCAGCATAAAAACCACCATGGAAAGTTTGGTAAGGTATGTTTTACCATCGATCTTCAACATGAACTTACCATGAGGCTCTTCCGTTGTTGTTCTGAAATATTTTTTCATAAACCTGAAAGCCCAGCTCGTTTCGGGATCAAACGAAGCTTCTTCCTTAGCCGCATAAAGCTTGATACCGGTATATACCAGCATTCCGCCAAAAACATACATGATCCAATGGAATCGGGCCACCAGTTCACTGCCGATGGAAATGAATATGATCCTGAATACAATGGCCATCAGTATTCCCATCAACAAAACCCTTGAATAATTGACTGGCTTTACCTGGAAAAAAGTGAATATGATGATGAATACAAAAATATTATCTATGGAAAGTGACCATTCGAGCAGGTATGCCGACAGGTATTGAACAGCATCTGTTCGGCCCCGCTCATACCAGATAAAACCGCAGAATGCAAGCGATAGCAGCACCCAGAAAAAGGTTTGTATCAAAGCTGTTTTAATACCGATCTCTTTATTCTTTTTACTGAGCAGGCCCAGATCCAGTACCAATGCAAGCAGTATCACTCCGCTGAAAACAAGATATATAAGCTGGGTTGTATTCATGAAACGTTACAGTTACTTAACGCTGTATTTTCTTTTACGTATCCATTGAAAGATGAAAGCAAAGAATATCACTATCAATATCGGTGCCGCAATATTGATGAGTTGCCAGTTTGTTTTCTGTTCTTTTAATTTCTTTGAATCCAGGAGCCTGAGTGTATAATCTTTTGCTTTTGCATCGGAAAGGCCCGACTGGTCGATGAGGTAATCAAGGCAGTTCTGAACAAAATCCCTGTTGGCAAAACGGTATTCGTATTGTGATCCGTACGTGAACGGGTTTGTACCCATGGGCAGTGGTTCATTTTTTGCAACGGAATTCAACACGATGTCTCCGTCCGCTGCAATGATCATTTTGTTATTCACGAGGCTTTCCGGCTGAAATGCTTCGCCATAACTGGTGAGGCTGTCGTTCAATGCCTGCGACAACCGGTTCCTGAACATGGAAATGAATTTTCCCTCCAGCAAAACAGCTACCGGTATATCGGCGGTTTTAAATTTATCATCTTCCGGCGCATTCACATTTTCTTTTCCACTGATGATGGCCGGCGCTGATATTTTCCTGGCATTGGCTGAGGAACTCAGCAGGATCGTTTTTTTTATACCCTCGGCTTCTATCGTATCAACGGAATTCACAAACTTGCCTGAAATGAATCCCAGGTTCCTGTTTACTGCATGATCAGATTTTGAGGCAAACACCGGGAAATAATTCCACGATAAAAATTCGTACTGTCCGTTGCCGTTCACATCAAAAGGAAGTTTATCACTCTGCAGGTCCATAACAAGATCACTGTTGATCCTGACCCCATATTTAAAGAGCAGGTCGTTCAGTCCAAGTTCACGATCATAGGCCACCACTTCATTTTTTATGCGAAGGCTGTCCATCTCTGCATCCAGCTTGTCTACGAACATAAGAAGTTTGCCGCCATGGATCACATATTGATCGAGCCGGAGTTTCTCTATATCAGAAAAAGGCCTTGTTGGCTTTACGATCATCAGAAGTTTAAATGTGTCTGTAAGCACCGGGATGGTATTGAGATTTACCATCTTCAGGTTGTAATCGTTTTTCAGCAGGTTCTCTACCAGGTCATAAACCCTTGCATCCTGCGGCTCTCCATTGCCGAAAGAATAAGCAATCATTGGCTTCTCGTGTTCCGACAGTTTGTAGATACCATCAGCCAGTTGATATTCCATCATGGCTTCTGCACTGTTGATCTCCTGCCGGCCAATATTCGGAATTCCGTTGTACAGTTTTACCGGAACCACTTTTTCTTTGTAACGAACCAGGGCCACGGGATATACGAGCTGCTGTTGCTCTCCTGCTTTCAGTTGCGATTTGAGATTGATCGGGTAAAGCCCCATGGAAGAAAGTGTATCGCCCCATTTCACCTGGGTGCCTTCCATCACATCGTCTGGACTTACAAATTCATATTTCAGGTTCTTGCCCGCAACTTCTTTGAATTCCTGTAAGGTTTCTTCTGTACTGTTCGCAAGTTTTTTAAACCCGCTGGGAAAATCACCTTTGAGGAAAACTTTTACTTCAACAAGATCATCAAGCCCTTTCAGTATTTTTTTTGTAGAGCCGGATAAGGTAAAACGCTTCTCATTGGTAAGGTCGATCCTGGTATGATACATGGATGCAAGCCAGTTAAGAGCCGCCAATACTGCAACGGTAAGCACTAACCAGAGCCTGGACTTTCCTTTTTTACGAACGTTGCTCATTATTTTTTACGGAGACTTTTAACGGTTATCAATAAGAAAAGGAAGATGATGCTTCCGAAATAAATGATATCCCTGCTATCCAGCACACCACGACTTATGCTTCGGTAATGAAAATCTATTCCAAGCATTTCTGTATAGTAATCAGCCGTGCCCTGGAACACAGGCAGCTTGCTTATTGCGCTGAAACCGAAATAGAGAATGATACAACCGAATACACTGATAAGAAAAGCAACCACGGCATTGGCTGTAAAGCCGCTGCAGCAGATACTGATGGCGGCAAAAACGGCCGCAAGCAGAAAAAGCCCAAGATAACTTCCGGCGATTCCACCGCTATCAATGGTTCCTGTTGCACTCAATGATTTTATGGTAACAACATACACGAGTGTTGGTATGATCACAAAAAGAATGATGGTGATCACCGCCATGTATTTGCCCAGAACGATCTGCCAGGCTGTTAATGGTTTGGTTTGAAGTATTTCAAAAGTGCCCGCCCTGAACTCATCAGAAAGCGAACGCATACTGATGGCCGGCACCAGGAAAAGCAATACCCAGGGAGCCAGTTCAAAGAATTTGTCGAGACTCGCATACCCGAATTCAAATATGCTGCTGTCGTTCAACAGGAAAAGAAACAAGCCGTTGATCAGCAGGAATAATACAATGGCAATATAGCCGGTAAGGCTGCTGAAAAACTGGCCAAGCTCTTTTTTACAGATACTCCACATGATTTTTAAATTGCTGCAATTTACTATATAACAAGCTAATAGAGTGGTTTGGTAAAGGTTCCTGAAATATTTTTTTATGGTTGTGCAGCGGTAAAAGGGGGGAATATGTCTATTTCAGGGTTTATTTTTTAAGAGGGGCAGAAACCATAACAGAGGATTTGAACTGTGGTTTAAAGCCACGTGTTGTTGACAAGCAACCTGTTTTATTGAAAATGTTTACCAACCCCGACTGCGAACCCCGTTTCGAACGGGGTTTTTTATTTGCCTGCCGGGTATTTTTTCCTGCCTGATACTGACATCAAAAATTTATTCGAAAAAAAGTATAGAAACTTTTATGGATAATTCTAAATGGGGCATCTCAGCCTAAAACCAGTTTATGAAAAAGAAAATCATTTTGGGAGCGGCCTGCTTTTCTGTGATCAGTTTGTATGCACAGGACAGCCGGTCAAACCAGGTTGCCCCTGAAGCTCCCGCCCCTCCGATTGCAGTTATAGCCCCAGCCCCTCCAGAACCGCCTTTACCACCAGACCCGCCACCGCCTCCGCCTGCGCCACCAACAATATCAGGCAATGAAGAAATTTCAAATACCATTATCAATGATAACGGTTCTGAAATAGTGGTAAGGAATATCAAAGGAGTTCCTACCGTAGTTGTGAAAAAAGACGGGAAGACCATTCATATTAAATTGTCGACCTGGAATGCCAACCCAAAATACTACGAGAAGAAATACGGCAAACTCCCACCACCACCACCACCACCACCGCCTCCACCAGTAATGGAAGAAGAGGCGAAATTTACACCGCCTGTTATAAAAAAGGATAATTAACAACCGTGTCGTTCATATACAAAAAAAGCCCGCTGTTAAATGCAGCGGGCTTTTACATATTTTAAATCCAGTTACACGGCAAAACTTTCGCCACAACCGCAACTCCTGCTGGCGTTCGGGTTGTTGAAATAAAAACCTTTGCCATTGAGTCCATCACTGAATTCGAGTTCCGTATTTACGAGGTACAAAAAACTCTTAAGGTCTGTAACGATCTTCAATCCCTTGTCTTCAAAAACCTGGTCCATCGGCTTGATCTCGTTGTCGAAATCCAGTTTATAACTCAGTCCGCTACAACCGCCGCCCACTACACCTACACGCAGGAAATAAGACGGATCATCTTTAACACCGGCATCCTGCATAAGTTGTTCAACTTTTTGTTTGGCTTTGTCGCTTACGTAAATGCTGTTCTCTGTTGTTACCATCGCTGTTGTTTTACTTCTTGAACTGCGGGTATCAAAATTCTTTCTTCAACACCTGCATGCAGCACTAAAAACAATTAGTGAACTACGCTTTCTTCAAATTTGATCTTTTCCAGGCCGTTCTTTTCACGGTAATCGTTGATGGCCGCTTTGATCGCATCTTCAGCAAGTACACTGCAGTGTATTTTTACCGGTGGAAGATTCAGTTCTTCAACGATATCCATATTGTCGATCTTAAGCGCTTCGTCAACACTTTTACCTTTCAGCCATTCGGTGGCCAGCGAAGAAGACGCAATGGCAGAACCACAACCGAATGTTTTGAATTTGGCATCAGTGATCACGCCTGTTGCTTCATCAACCTGGATCTGCAAACGCATCACGTCACCACATTCGGGAGCACCAACAAGCCCGGTTCCAACATTCTTACTTGCTTTGTCGAGCGTACCCACATTTTTGGGATTCTGGTAGTGATCAATAACTTTTTCTGAATATGACATCTTTAGAAATTTTAATTGTTGAATGATAATTTATGGTTTTTAGTGAGCAGTCCACTCGATCGTATTGAGATCGATACCCTCTTTATACATTTCCCACAATGGGCTCATCTCTCTTAATTTAATAACGGTTTCACTAACGGCTTTTATTGTGTAATCAATCTGTTCTTCCGTTGTAAACCTTCCCAATCCAAAACGCAGCGAACTGTGTGCCAGGTCATCGCCGAGGCCCAGGGCCTTCAGTACATAACTTGGTTCCAACGATGCCGAGGTACAGGCTGAACCTGAACTCACCGCTATATTCTTATTGAATCCCATCATCAGTCCTTCTCCTTCAACATATTTGAATGAGATATTACATACGTGCGGTAACCTGTGTTCCCGGCTTCCGTTCACATAGGCTTCTTCCAATAACAACAAAGATGATTCCAGTTTATCGCGGAGCTTTGAAATACGCTTTGTGTCGGCTTCCATGTCAAGCATGCAGAGTTCGCAGGCTTTACCGAGGCCAACAATTCCCGGAACATTGAGTGTACCGCTGCGCATGCCGCGTTCGTGGCCACCGCCATCCATCTGGGCTGTTACTTTTACCCTTGGATTTTTACGTCGTACGTATAAAGCGCCCACACCTTTAGGACCGTACATTTTGTGAGCAGAGAAAGCCATCAGGTCGATACCGTCTTTATTTACATCAACCGGTATCTTACCTACAGCCTGGGTGCCATCGGTAAATACCAGCACGCCGTGTTTCCTTGCAATAGCACTTATCTCTTTGATGGGCTGAATCGTACCGATCTCGTTATTGGCATACATGATGGCAATAAGTATGGTGGTAGGCTTGATAGCTGCCTCCAGTTCTTTTAGGTCGATCAAACCATCCTTGTCAACAGGCAGGTAGGTTACTTCGCCGCCCAGTTTCTCAATATGCTTACAGGTATCCAGTACAGCTTTGTGTTCAGTTGTGGCAGTGATGATGTGATTTCCTTTGCTGGCATACATCTCGTACACACCTTTGATGGCCAGGTTATCTGCCTCGGTAGCTCCTGATGTGAAGATGATCTCTTTAGGATCAGCACCTATCAGTTTGGCTACCTGTTCGCGGGCATAATCTACTGCCTCTTCAGCTGCCCATCCAAAAGGGTGGTTGCGGCTGGCTGCATTTCCAAAATGCTCATTAAAATAGGGTAGCATGGCGTCCAAAACCCTTGGGTCCATAGGGGTAGTAGCATTATTGTCCAGGTATATGGGCAGTTTCAACATAATTCTGATGATTTTAATGTTCTATTGTTAACACAAATTTACTGTAAAAGGTTTTATTTTGAGGCTTCACAGCCACCGTACAGGTTCATTTTACTCATTTCGTAAACCGCACCGGTACAGGCACCAATAAAGACCTGACATGAAGAATATTGAACATATCGGCATTGCCGTTAAGGATCTGGAAATCTCGATCCCGCTATTCGAAAAACTCCTGAACAGCCCCTGTTATAAAACAGAACCCGTGGTTTCGGAACAGGTAAATACTGCTTTTTTTCAGACGGGCGAAACCAAGGTAGAATTGCTTCAGAGCCTCACGCCTGATGGAGTTATTGCCCGCTTTATTGAGAAAAAGGGGGAAGGCATCCATCATATTGCTTTTGAGGTTGACAATATCAGGGAAGAAATGGCGAGGCTGCAAAAAGAAGGATTTGTACTGCTGAATCTAGAACCCAAGCCCGGGGCTGATAACAAACTGGTTTGTTTCCTGCATCCTAAAAACACCAACGGGGTGCTGATTGAGATCTGCCAGGAACGTAAATAACGATCTATTCCGGACTGGTAAGTGAACGGTATTTTTCCATTCCATATTCAGCATGCATCATTGTAAGAAGGGATTGTAAAGTTTCTCCTCTCCTATGGTGGTTTCCGGTCCGTGGCCACTGTAAACTATTGTTGAATCCGGCAATACAAATAATTTTTCCCTGATGTTCTTCAGCAGTTGTTCATGATCGCCACCGGGCAAATCTGTGCGACCGATACTCCGCTGAAACAGCACATCGCCGCTGATAATAAAGCCCTGTTTCCGGCAATAAAAGCAGATATGCCCGGGCGAATGACCCGGCGCTTCAATTACTTCCAGTTCGTCTTCGCCGAGTTTGATCCTGTCTCCTTCCTTCAGGTAAATGATGGGCCCCATATAATTATCAAAGGGCAGGTTGTACATTAACCCGCTTTTGGGAGCAAAATCAAGAACAAATTTCTCTTTCTCGTGTATTTGAAGAGTAAGGGAATACTTATCGGCTACAAACTTATTTCCGAATACGTGATCGAGGTGACAATGTGTATTAAGCAGCATTTGAGGTTCCAGGTTCATCTTGGATATGAAACCGGCAAGCATGTCTCTTTCATCGTCGTAATAACATCCCGGGTCAATGACCAGGCATTTATTGAACTCATTGTAGAGTACGTACGTATTTTCCTGTATGGGGCTAAACTGAAATGACTGTATCCGGATCATGCAATAAATTTTATCATTTGTGATTCACTGTTAAACGATTCATAAACATACCTGCACCCGGGTTTTGAGGTAAAAAAAGTTCCCGTATAACAGATGAATCAAGTAATTTTAATATTCAGAATCAATTAACTGGTATGGCAAAGTTCAGCAGAAAAATTCTTATTTCTTCACTCCTTGTTTGTTTCAGCTTTTCAGTTTTTGCACAGGTGAACAGTGTAACTTTTGGAAAGAACAGGGTTCAGTTTAAAAAATTCAAATGGCAGTTCTACCAGACACAGAATTTCAATGTATTTTTTTACCAGAACGGGCAGGAACTTGCCAAATACGTTGCCCAGGTTGCTGAGAAGGAGCTCCCCCAGATAGAAATGGCTGCTGAATACAGCCTGCAAAGGCGTGCCAATATCATTGTGTACAACGAGTTTGCCGATATGCAGCAAACCAATATCGGCCTGGATACCGACATACTGAGTACCGGTGGTACCACGAGGCTGGTAAATAACAAGATGCTGGTTTACTTCGATGCCAATCATTACAACCTGCGTCGGCAGATACGCCAAGGTATTGCAGATGTTATTACCAAAAATGTTCTTTTTGGAGATGACCTCGGCGAAGTTGCAGGCAATCAAACCTTGCTTGACCTTCCTCAATGGCTCACAGACGGCTATGTGGCTTACCTGGGTGAAAACTGGAGCACTGATCTTGATGATGAACTGAAAAGCGAAATGCTGAGCGGCGACTACAATAAATTTTCAAGCTTCGCATTTAAAAGACCCCGCATTGCAGGCCATGCCTTCTGGTATTTCATAGAAGAGAAATACAAAAAAGAAAATGTTACCTATTTCCTGTACCTGGCACGCATATATAAAAACCTGAACAAGGCCAGTTTACAAATCACCAAGAAAAAATTCAATGCCCTGCTGGAAGAATTCATGGAATACGAGCAGGAAAAATATTACCAGGATATCAATAAAAGAAAAGGTTATCCCAAAGGAAATTACATCGAAGGTTTTGATATAAGCCCCAGGCTGAACTACTATCGTTTCAATGTAAACCCGAACAAACGCAACAATTCCTACGTGGTTACACAATACAAAAACGGAATTGTAAGGGTGATCTTCAATGATGACGGAGACAATAAAACATTGCTTAAATACGGGGTTCGCACTTACCAGAATGAGAATAACCCCAGTTACCCGCTCATGGCCTGGGACCCGAAAGGCACCCGCATCACCGTTATCTATACGCACGAAGGAAGGCTTAAATTATTTGTGTATGATGTAGTGACCAGGATCAAACAATACAAGATCGATCTTACGGGCACTTTCGACCTTGTGCAGGATGTTAAGTATATGCTCGACAGCCGTACGCTGCTTTTATCGGCAGTAAAAAATGGTCACACGGATATTTACACCTACAATATCGAAAAGGAAAAAGCACAACAGGTTACCAATGATGTGTATGATGACCTCGACCCTTCCTTTGTTTCATTCCCTAATAAAACAGGGATCATCTTTGCCAGCAACAGGCCTTCTGCTTCTGCCAAAACAGCCGATACGGTATTGCCCGGTAACAGCCGTTATAATATCTTCCTGATAAATGATTTTGGCGACAAGCCCGAACTGAACCAGGTTACACAATTATCAAACCTCAAATATGGCGATGCCCGTTTCCCTACGCAATACAATGTGAACCACTTCACTTTTGTAAGCGACGAGAATGGAATCGGTAACCGTTATGCAGGTTTCTTTACAACAAAAAAAGCCGGGTTGGATACATTGGTACTGATCGGTGATGATATTTTAAGAAACCCTTCGCAGAAGGAAGTCGACAGCACACTGCGTGCCTACAAAAAAACAGATATCGATTCTGTGGCTGTAGTTTCTGTGTCGGAAGATTCGGCCTACACTTTCCCGCTCAGCAATTATCCAAGCACATTGGGAGAATCAAGAATTGCAGGAGAAAACAACCAGGTAAGCGAAGTAACCAGGCAGAGCGATGAAAAAGTACTGTACAAACTCAAGATCGATGAGAACACACTCAGGCAACGCAACATTACAGCCAGGCCAACCGAGTATATGAAAAAACTCATGCGAGAAAGCAAGCTTACCAAAGTACAGCCGGCAGAAAAAAATGCAGCAGACAATCCCAAAAAACAAGATGATTTCTTTACGAACGATGAATTTGCCGCACGCCCCAAAGACACAACGCAAAAAACAGGTAACGTGCAGGTAATTGAAGTGCCGAAATCCGATAGAACCGAAAACTCAGTATTAAAACAGGCCAAACTATTCAGGTATAAGCCGCGTAAGTTCTCTGCCGATTTCGGTTCTGTTGGTTTCAACAACAGCATTCTTATCAACCGCTACCAGGCGTATGCCGGCGGAAGCGGTCCTGTTATGCTCAACAGCGGAACACCGTTGAACGGGTTGATAACACTCGGCACATCAGACCTTCTTGAAGACATCAAAGTAATGGGAGCTTTCAAACTCAGCACCAATCTTAAAGACAACGAGTGGTTCATTTCATACCAAAATCTTACCAGGAGAATTGATTGGGGTCTTTCTTACTACCGCAACACGCAATCAGTAACATTTACGGATGCAACAGGCGCCATTGCCTACCCGGGTAAAATTTTCACCAACCTGTACCAGGGAAATGTTTCTTACCCGTTTGATATCACCAAAAGTATCCGGCTTACAGCAGGTATACGTTCCGACAATCGTGTGATCAGGCCTACAGATACCATCAGTCTGAAATACCTGGATGATGTTTCAACACTTTACTCTGTTGCACATCTCGAATATGTTTACGACAACAGCCTCAACCCGGCTATGAATATCTGGAACGGGCTTCGTTATAAAATTTATTTCGATTGGAATGCACAGGTTAACAGGCTCCGGAATTCGGACGGCCGCAATACATTTAATTTAGGTTTTGACGGAAGATATTATTACCCCATTTACAGGAATTTTATCTGGGCAGGAAGGTTCGCCGGCGATTTCAGCTGGGGCAACCAGAAAATGATCTACTACCTTGGTGGTATGGATGGATGGCTTATGTTCGGCAACAACCAGAAGCGTTTGAGCAATGGTAATATCAAATACCGTTACTTCAATGAAGCCAACACACCTGATCCCGATAATGATTATGCATTCCAGAGCCTGGCCGTAAACCTGCGTGGTCATATACAGAATGTTGCCAACGGAAACAATGCCATGGTGATTAACAGTGAGCTGAGGTTACCGATCATGTCTACCTTCTTCGACAGAACAGTTAACAATGCATTCCTGCGCAATTTCCAGGTGATCCAGTTCTTTGATTTCGGCACTGCCTGGAACGGTGCTTATGACAAACTGAAACGCCCCGAAGTAGTTTACGGCGGAGCCCCCGGTTATGTAACAGTAAGGACAAAAGCTGGCGGTTTGGGTCCCTTTGCGGGAGGTTATGGGTTTGGAGCCAGGAGCACATTACTCGGCTATTTCCTCAAATATGATATAGGCTGGCCGATGGATGGGTTCTTTAAATCAAAACCCGTCATGTATTTCTCCATGGGCCTTGATTTTTAATATGGATATACAAGAGCCCGGAACAGGTTCAATCATTTAAATCTTATACAAAAGCGCTGCGTAATATCAGCGCTTTTTATTTTCAATTTAAAAATTAAAAAAACGGTTGTACAAACATCAGGCAATGGCTGTTGTTTTATTCTCTTTGTTTATCCAGGTGGCCATACCAACAGACAAAAGAAAATAGAATACAAGTACATATTTAATTGCGGGAGCATACACTGAAATGCCAAACCAATCGCCCTGGTAAAAAATAATTGCAATACCTGAAGCTGCTTTCAAGACTTCCCATAACACTGCATAACTGCTGCCATCCATCAGTTCCGTAAAAGCATATACCATCAGGAAAACAAATGCACCGTAAATAAACATATCAGGCTTACCGATCGCTGCAATATTTCCAAAAAGATAACTGATGAACAACAACAGCATGATCAGCTGCACCCACGACCATACGGCAAGAAGCGTGGAGGAAGGCGGATCATATTTTTGAAAGTTATATGGATCTTCAATTTTGTAAACAGGATATTTTTGAGCCACATCTGCCGGGCGCCAGCCGGTGGGCATGAACCAGATCTTTAGCTTGTCGGAAAACTTTTCAGCCCTCCACGCATCTGTTATCATCAGCCATAAATGCTGGAAATTGATCTTAATGGGATTCCAGGTTTGTACTGGCCGGGTAATGCCATAAACAGGTTTTACATCAGGCAACTCTTCCTGGAAAGTACCGAAGAGTTTATCCCAGAAAATAAAAATCTGCCCGTAATTTTTGTCGATATACTCTTTGTTTAAAGCATGGTGAACACGATGGTGTGATGGCGTAACAATGATCTTTTCAAGAAAACCCATCTTATTGATGTGCTGGGTATGATACCAGAATTGTGCGAACAGGTGTAAAGGCGCTACAATAGCGATCACTTTGGGATCGATGCCAAGCAAAGCCGCAGGAAGTAACAGAATGGCAAATAACCTGACAAAAACAGAAATGCTCTGCCGCAATGCACAAGCCAGGTTAAATTCTTCGCTGCTGTGGTGAATGATGTGACTGTTCCAGAAAAAATTCACTTTGTGATCCAGGGCATGAACTGTATATCCTGCAAAATCAAGTACAATAAATACAATCAGGTATGTGAGCCAATTGGTTGGGATATGTGTGAGCGCCAGTTTACTCACCAGCCATTCATAACTGATCACGGCAATAGCAAGCCCTAAAACATCCTTGGTTACATTGGTAACACCGGAACTCAGGCTGGAGATCATATCCATGTTCCTCACCGTATCCATTCCTTTGCGCCAGCCATACCATTTTTCAAACAATACCAGCAGCAGGAATATGGGCATTGCAATCAGTAATATTTTACCATAAGCTTCCATACGGGTATAAATTTAGTTCAAAAATAAAATACCTGTAGTAACAAAAACACCGAAGCCATTCTGCTCAAACATTTGAGTGAACAGAATGGCTCCTTTAAAAATATGCTATTGCCTATTCTTTTACAAATTGCCGGCTCTGTTTATCAGCACCTGTAACCAGTTGCAGCATGTAAGTACCTTGCGGCAAAGCATGCACATCAATATTCAGCACCCTGGTAACTGCTGATAAGGTTTTGTTGTAAACCAGCTTGCCATCAGCAGCAATAACCTGTACCAGTACATTGGCGGAAGGCTTGCCCAATGTTACTGTGAGAGCATCCTTTACCGGATTTGGATAAACAGCGATGTATTTATCCAGGTTAAAATGCAGTGTTATGATATTGCTGTATGTAATGGTTCCATCTTTATCAACCTGTTTTAACCTGTAGTAGTTTATGCCGTTAGCAGGAAGCCTGTCGGTAAATGAATATTTCTGTTCAATATTGCTGTTACCCTGGCTTGCTACAGTACCGATACTATGATAGTCAGATCCATTGGTTGACACTTCTATTTCAAAATGATCATTGTTGTATTCAAAGGATGTTACCCAGTTCAACACTGATGTTGCATTTAGCTTTGTTCCGGTAAACGACAACAATTTGATCGGCAAAGGAACTGTGGAAGGATCGCCGGCAGCAAAACCGGAGAACCCGGTAGCAAAACTTGCCTTGATCTCGTAATCGGCACCAAAAACATTCCTGGTGGCCGTTGCAGGAATATCAACACTGCTGAAATAAGAAGTGGTTGATGGTGTTACTTCACTGATGTCGTGCGATTTCACTTTCACGATCCTTGCCAGTGTTTCCCAATCCTTACCGGTTGTTGTTTCCCAACCGTCATGCTCAGCCTTGGAATAATAAAGGTAGATGTCGTAACTGCCCGTTGGATTATCATTGGTTGGCAATACCCTGAAAGTTTTATCAGTTAAATAATTGGCAACTCCCGTTCTCCAGAACTGCGATGCAGAAGTTCCGGCCCTGTCAACCAGCACCTGTGTGCAACCATAATCAAAACTGCTGTTGTTTACAATGCGTGCCATGAGTTTACCATCGCTCGCAGAATAGAACGATACATCTGCATTCGGCCCGAGATATGCTGTTCTTGAAAGATTAATCGTCGATTGCACAGCATTATACATACCGAATGCGATATCAGCCCTTGTGGTGGCTGTTGTTCCGCCTGTATTACCGCAAAGCGAAGCGCCTGATGTTGCGGTAAGATAACGCGTGCAGATATTGGTACTGCCTGTTGGACTAACTGCCGTGAGGTAATTGGTAGTTCCGGATGCTCCATCATAACAGGCCTGCACAACAATATTAGAATTACCATCCCAATACAAAGGTGTAGCGAGCGGGAAATCAAAAAAGTCTTCCGTAGTTGGTGTTGTATAATTACCGCTGTAAGCCGATGAACTGCTTGTGAAAGTAGCAAAAGCGCTGTTCAGGTTGGAAGCTGCAGTAGTGCCTACGGTAATGTTCAGGTTGGTAAATGTGGTGGTGGTAGCCGTGCCTACTGTATAAAGGAACAGGTGTGAAATGTACCCGGCTTTCAAACCAGCCAGCCGCATTTCATTGGCAGAATAAAAATACTGGATCTTTTTCCTGGAAGTAGACCCCCTGAACAGGGATACGCTGCTGGCTGAACTGGCATACGTATCAAAGTCACCCAAAACCTTATCATACATATAGGTGCTTGCCAGCGTATCATCATCGCTTATTGTAATTGTTTCGGTTTGATTGAAAGAACCTGCAACGGCTGTACCGCCGTTTGCATTCAAAGTGTAACCAAGTACAATGGTTTCATCCGATTCATTCACATTATCATCATAGATAGTGATCGTAACATCTTTTGAACCACTGGTGCCTGGCGCCCAGGTTACAACTGCCGGACTGATAGCATAATCCTTGCCCTGAACAGCTGTTCCTGACAAGGTGATCGTTGCATCCGTATTCTGTGTAGCAGATGACACATTAGATAGCGTGATCGTTGCCTTTGTTGTAAATGATGGTACCGATCCTGAAGGATAAGTACAGGAAGGCTTACCTGAATTCTCATATACCTTGTCTGTGTTGATCGCAAACTGAACGGTAGAACTTGTTGTACAGCTTCCGAACACTGCGCCTACTCCCACTGCATACCAGGCATTGGTAACTGCTATGTGTTCGGCTGAACAACGTCCATATAAAGCTATGGCAGCATTAATGGCTGCTGTGCGGCATGCTGCGTAATTAGCATTGGCGGCCAGGTTTAATTCCGTTATATAAGCGATTTTCTCTGCTTTTGACCAACCAAGACCTGTAACGTTATAAGCATTGCCAAGATCATTGGTTCCTGCTTCTCCCTGCACCAGTATATAAAACCAGTGATTCAATACACCACTATTTGTATGCACACCGCCATTGTCCAGTGCTCCGGTGTACCAGTATGTGCCTGTATATGTATCCGGTTGCCGGCCGTAAGTTGTAGTGCTGTTAGGATTGCTCATAGAACGCAGCGGTTGTGCAGCCGATGCCACAATTTCTTCCCCGATCTTAAAAGGTTCTTTGTTATCACCCACGGGCACATCTCCAATAGTGATCGCGTAGTTTTCAACACAGGCTCCCCATATATCACTGAATCCTTCATTCATGGCACCGGACTCATTTGAGTAAACAAGGTTGGCCGTGAATTCACACAAACCATGACCAATTTCGTGACCACATACATCTACGGCAGTGAGTATTTCAAACCCTCCACCCGCAGAGCCGGAACCATCGCCGTAAGTCATGGCTGTACCATTCCAGTAAGCATTATCAAATGCCACATCATAGTGAACATAACTGCGGATTCCGTAACCTTTATTATCAATGCTCCGTCGGTTATGGACATTCCACCAGTAATCAATCACTTTTTCTGCTCCCCAATGTGCATCCAGTGCTGCATTGTCCTTTGCTGCATTGTTATATTCTGCTGAAGTCCAGTTATTATCCGCATCCGTAAAGTCTACCGCTGTTGTATAGGTGGCTGCTGTTTTACAATTATATGTTTCAACCGTTGAGCCTAGGTTATTGGCGCCCGATGTGCGCCCTGTTTCCCGTAGGCGATACAGGCCAGCTGAAACCTGGTCGGTAGTTATGGATCTTGTACCGGTGTATTTTGTGTCGGCAGAGGCGGTGCTATTGGCAAGCGGACTGAAGCCTTCCGGTTCGCTGATCGCATTATTTACAGCAACTGTTTGCGTTGCTGTTTGAGTTACCTGTCCGGGGCTAAGATGTTTGATGATCTTATCTTCCAGGATCACCATACCATCAGCTGCATCTATATATATATAAGCACGGCTTACAGGGCTTATTGCATAAATATCGAATTTGTACGCCAGCCGCTGGCCTTGGGGATTTGCAATATTGTCAACAAATACCAGTTCAGCCGCCGGTTTACTCCCGATTTGTGAAACTGAATCGGCAGTTTGCCAGATATATTTAGCCGCATGTACATATTGCATTGCTTTTTGCAATGCAGTAGCTTCGTTAATCACAGCAACTATTGACTGATCCGGATCAATGCTGTAATATTCACCAGACATGAATGCGATCTTATTGTTTGCTGAAGTGACAGCATAAGTTCCATGCTCTACTTTTATGCCCCGGAAATACTGTTGATAACGCTGTACGTTCATTTTACCATAAGATTCATCTTCCCTGAGTTTTGTAAGTGCATCCAGGTTTTTTCTTACTGGCAGGTATGCAGAAAGCAGCTCTTCCGATTTCGATTTGTCGAAACCGGCATACTCATTAAATCGTACAAAAGCCGTCGTACCTGTTCTGCTGTCGAATGCGTACTCTGCAATTCTTGATTCGGCTTTCAGCCTGTCGCGATATGTAGTTGGACGGACATTTTTTGATAACTTCCCTTGGCTTGACTGCGCAAAAACCGTACATGAGATTGATAAAAAGGAGATACTGAGAAGCAGTAATTTTCTTTTCATAGAATTAGTTTTAATAAAACGCCAAATCTAATGAATTATGCCTTCACTGGCGGTATTTTGAGGTATGTGATTTATTCACACTGTTCATCAATCCTTAACCTCTTATAGATGAATAATATTTTTTACATTCGATCAAAGATCAACTATTTCTGTTTTGAATATTTTCCATTGTATTGATGCCCATACCTGTGGCAACCCGGTAAGGCTGGTTAAAGAAGGCGGCCCCCAACTGGTCGGCTCAACCATGAATGAAAAAAGGCTTCATTTCATGCGTGAGTTCGACTGGATCAGAACGGGCCTGATGTTTGAACCAAGAGGGCACGATATGATGAGTGGATCCATTTTATATCCACCCCATGATCCGGCAAACGATGTGGCTGTGCTCTTCATCGAAACCAGCGGTTGCCTGCCCATGTGCGGCCATGGTACCATCGGAACCATCACCATCGCTATTGAAGAAGGATTGATAAAACCGAAAACAGAAGGAATCGTGAGGATGGAAGCGCCTGCCGGCCTCGTGATCGTTTCCTATAAAAAAGAAGCTGGTAAAGTAATATCCGTAAAGCTTACCAATGTGGCTTCTTACCTGGCGGCAACGGAGTTAACTGCTGACTGCCCTGAACTCGGCGAACTAATCATTGATGTTGCTTACGGTGGAAATTTTTATGCGATCGTGGATGTACAGAAAAATTTTAAAGGACTTGAACATTATACCAGCGATAAGCTTATCAGTTGGGCAAGAGAACTGAGAAAGCGGATCAATGAAAAATATGAGTTTGTACATCCTGAAACAGACAGCATCAGGGGGTGCAGTCATATTTTGTGGACTGGCGCTGTGTTTGATCCAACATCAACTGCACGCAATGCAGTGTTCTACGGCGATAAAGCCATCGACCGCAGCCCTTGTGGCACGGGCACTTCAGCACGCATGGCCCAATGGTACGCAAAAGGGAAACTAAAAAAAGGCGACCTGTTCGTTCACGAAAGCATCATCGGCAGTAAATTCATCGGAACCATAGAAGAAGAGATCAACAATGCCTTTGGTAAGGGTATTGCAGCTATCAGGCCGGGCATTGAAGGATGGGCAAAAATTTACGGACACAATACGATCAGCATTGATAAAAATGATGATCCATACGCTCATGGCTTCCAGGTGATCTGAGTTTACACAAATCATACAGATGAGTACAAACCAAAACGGGAATACTGAAACTACAGCTTCACAGAACGCAGGCATCACGATCATTGGAGCCGGTATCATTGGTTTATGCAGCGCATATTATTTAAACAAGAAAGGCTGCAAGGTTACCGTTATTGAGTGTGGAAATATTACCGACGGTTGTTCTTTCGGCAACATGGGCTACATGTCGCCCAGCCATTTTATTCCACTGGCTTCTCCGGGCATCATTGCTGAAGGAATCCGTTACATGCTCAATAGCAGCAGCCCGTTTTACATCAAACCAAGATTAGATACTGACCTTGTTAAGTGGGCATTTCGTTTCTGGAAAAGCAGCAATGCCGCCACCGTAAAAAAGAATGCACCTCACCTGAATGCCATACTTCAGTTAAGCAGGCATCTCATAAATGATATCAGGAGAGATGTTAATGCTGATTTTGACATGCAGGAGATCGGTTGCCTCATGATGTGCAAAGGTCAAAAAGCCCTTGAACATGAATTTCACATGGCCGATGATGCAGAAAGATTCGGACTGAAAGTTGAAAGAATGTATGCACAAGAGGTTCAGGATCTGGAACCGGATGTTGAACTGAATATAGCTGGCGCTGTGTTGTTTAAAGATGATTGTCATTTCGATCCCGGCAAACTGATGAAGCTGCTGCATATCCATCTTGCAAAAGCGGGCGTGCAGTTTCGACTGAACACAACAGTAACCGGCTTTGAGAGAAACGGGAAATACATAAATGCTGTTCTGACAGATAAGGGAAAATTTGATTGCGATCAACTGATCATTGCTGCAGGTAGCTGGTTGCCTGTATTATCGAAAATGCTTGGAGTACATTTACTTTTACAACCCGGCAAAGGTTATAGTTACACGTATCCATTTGTAGAAAAAAACATCAGGTACCCTGCCATACTTGTTGACGGAAGATGCGCCATAACACCCTGGGGCAACCGGTTACGAATTGGCGGAACGATGGAGATCAGCGGCCTCAACAATAAAGTGCTCGTAAAAAGGATGCAGGGTATTTATGAATCAGCAAAAACATTTTATCCCGGCCTGCAGATCGAAATGCCACCAGCAGATAATATCTGGAATGGGCTAAGACCAGTTACACCAGACGGATTGCCATATATCGGTAAAGTAACTGCTTATGAAAATCTTGTTTTCGCTGGCGGGCATGCCATGCTCGGTATTTCGCAGGGGGCCGGAACCGGTAAACTGGTAAGCGAAATAATAGAAGGAAAGAAAACTTCTATTGATACGAGCGCCTTTGCGCCGGGAAGATTCTCCTGAATATTTTTATTAATTAGAAACAGGGGATCGTGTATTATTCGCCTGTTATCCCAATGTAAAAAAAGAAAACTAAGTAAGCCCTACCTCGTAATGCCTGTCGGGAATTTCCACATCCAGGAATCCTTTCCTTACCAGCCTGTTCTTAAAATCTACCTGTACGGGATATTCTCCATGCACCAGGAATAATTTTTTAACCTGCCGCGGATCCTGGCAGGCGAGGAACTGGCTGAGGTCATCGTAATCACCATGGGCGCTCATGCTCCGCATCTCTCCTATCTCGGCGTTCACTTCATGTGGCTGGCCGAAGATGTTCACTTCTTTGGGATGTAATTTCAATCTTCCACCCAATGAATTGGGTTCGCAATAACCGGTTAATACAATAGAGTTTCTGCTGTTCTCGATATTATTGCTGATGTGATGCTTTACCCGACCGGCTTCTGCCATACCACTGGCAGATATGATCACACAAGGTCCTTTGTAGTAGTTGAGTAATTTGGATTCATCAACCGTTTTAATAAATTTCAGTCCGCGGAATCCAAATGGATCTTCATCATTCTGAATTACTTTCTGTATCCGTGAATTAAAATACCGGGGATAGCTTTTTACGATCTGCGTTGCTTTTACACTCAGCGGGCTGTCTACAAAATATTCCAGCGCAGGTAACCTGTTCTCCAGTTCCAGTTGGTTGAGTGCATACAATATCTCCTGTGTTCGTCCAACACTGAAAGCAGGCAATATGAGTTTACCTTTTTTTTCCAGGCAGGTATGTGTTATCCATTGCAATAAAGCGTCAGGAGTTGGATTGTGTTCATCGTGCAGACTGTTACCATAGGTTGATTCTATTATGATATAATCAGCCTGCGGAAAAACGGCCGGTGATTTAAGAATGATATCCCGGTAGCGGCCAACATCCCCACTGAACATAATGCGTGTAACTTTTCCGTTTTCGGTTATCTTAAGATTAACAGCAGCGCTTCCGATGATATGGCCCGCATCTGTATAACAGAATTCCAGTCCGGGTTCTATTGTGTGCCATTGATCATAATCAACCGTTACAAAATGATCAACAGCTGCCAGAGCATCTTCTGTTGTATACAATGGCTGCAGGTAAGGCAACCCCACGAGCCCCCTTCTTTTATTTTCAAATTTGATATCGCTTTCCTGGATACCTGCAGAATCTTCCATCAACACGGCAGCAAGATCCTTGGTGGCAGGCGTTGCAAACACTTTCCCTTTGTAGCCGTCTTTGATCAACTTTGGTATCAATCCGCAATGATCAACATGCGCATGCGAAAGGATCATATAATCAATGCTTGATGGATCAAAACCAAATACCCTGTTCAGTGAATCTGTTTCTGCGCCCATGCCCTGGAACATACCGCAGTCGAGCAATATTTTTTTTCCGTTGCTTAATGTGAGCAGGTGCTTGGATCCTGTTACCGTTCTGGCGGCGCCGTGAAATGCGATCTTCATGGTACAATTGGTTTAATTGTTTATGGTTTGCGGTTTAACAGTTGATGGTTTATCATTGTGAATTTTGAAATGTAAAAATCAGTTTCGGATGATTAAATATTATTCATCAACCTGAAACTGCCAGCCACGCCATCATGCCCATTCCTTTTTCAATAGCAGCTTCATCAATATTAAAAGTAGGCGTATGCACATTGCTGGTTATATTCTTTGCTTCGTTACCAACTCCCAACCTGAAAAAGCAACCGGGGATCTTATGAGAGTAGTAAGCGAAATCCTCTGCTCCCATCCGCAATTCCGTTTCCTCAACATGCTCTTTACCGGCAAATTCAGCTGCACATTTCATTGCTTTGGCAGACAAGGCTACGTCATTTAATACAAACGGGTAGCCTACATCGATATGAACATCAGCTTGAGCCCCCATCGCCGCAACCAGTTCTTTTGTCTGTTTGATGATCAGTTCATGCGCCTTGAAACGCCAATCTTCATTCATGGCACGGAGGGTTCCCATCAGTTTGACTTCAGACGGTATCACATTGGTTGTATTACCGCCCTGGAAAGAAGTAATGGAAAGCACCGTTGGATTGAACGGGTTGTTATTCCTGCTCACGATCTGCTGCAGGCTGATGACAACCTGCGAAGCAATCAGGATAGTATCAGCTGTAAACTGAGGAGCGGCTGCATGACCACCTTTTGCCCTGATGGTAATATAGATCTCATCGGCACTAGCCATTACCATACCCCCGCGGAAACTGTATTTGCCAACAGGTAAACCGGGATGTACATGCAGGGCAAATATTTTTTGCGGCGCAGGATTTTCAAGCACACCTTCCTTGATTAATAAACTGGCGCCACCGGGATTTTTTTCTTCTCCCGGTTGAAAGATCAGTTTTACTGTTCCTTCCCATTCGGCCTTAAGTTCGTTCAGGATTTTTGCGGCACCGAGCAAACAGGTTGTATGTACATCATGTCCGCAGGCGTGCATGATGCCGGGTTGTTTGGATTTATAAGGAACATCATTTTCTTCCAATATAGGCAGTGCATCCATGTCGGCACGCAAGGCAATAATTCTTGAAGCCGGATTTTTACCTTTTATCAAACCAACAACGCCTGTACTTGCTTTCACTTCAAACGGTATTCCCAGGGAAGCGAGCCGTTGCTGTACAAATTTCGAGGTTTCAAATTCCTGGTAACTCAATTCAGGGTTTTCATGAAGGTGATGCCTCACTTCAATGAATTCGTCTGCATATTTCGCAGCCAGGTTTTTTATCTTTTCAATCATATAACCGGTTTGCCCTGTGAAGGTAATCATCTAAAATAAAAAAGAGTTTCCCGGGAGAAACTCTTTGTAACTTTTTTACGAAACTGATCAGTTATTATCCTGCTGTGTTAATTTATCGCCTTTAACTTCTATCATCTCAGGCACCACATAAATATTTCCTGAAACCAGTTTTAATGCTGTGATCTGTTTTTTATAATCATTGGCTTCATTCTTATCAAGAAAATTGCCGAATTTAAGTTTGATGAAGGGAGACTGGAATATCATGTACACACTCTGATCGGGATATAACTGCAGCAATTGTGTACGCACCTGCAAAGCAACATTACGGTCGCTTGTACTCAGCAACATTAACCTGTAACCTTTGGTTGTATGAAGTTTTGTTGAAAGGCTTTCATTGTAATCGGCCATCTTCTTTCCAAGCATATCAATGCGTGGATCTTTCACTACGGTGATATTGTTCAAAGCCGAATCGCTTTGCTGTGCTTTTCCGGCCAGCACAAAAAACAACAACCCGATTGCAATTAAAACCTGTTTCATAATAATTAAATATACATTTCCTTCGCATCAATTCTATTGCCGCTTTGTTAATTCCGCTTCAGTTTAACTCTCCCTTCCATGGCACTGCTTGTATTTTTTGCCGCTGCCACAAGGACAAGGATCGTTTCTTCCGATCTTGGGTTCAACCCTTACCGGCGCCTGCTTAACAGGTGCGGAAGGATCATAGTAATCATTTTCATTGGCGGCGTAGTCACTGCCCGCGGCATCTATTTCTGATTTGTTCACATTCATCTTGCTCATATCCGTTTTTTCTTCACGGCCTTCCCTGATCTGCTGTCTTTGCTGCTGACCGGCATTGGTCTGTTCGATCGGGATATGAGAATGACAAAGGAAACTCACAATATCCTTATTCACCTGGTCGTCCATTTGCTTGAAAGCATTGAATGCTTCTATTTTATAAATAACCAATGGATCTTTTTGTTCGTATCCCGCTGTTTGAACACTCTGGCGCAGGTCATCCATGGAACGCAGATGCTCTTTCCAGGCATCATCGATCAACGCCAGTGTGATGCTTCTTTCCAATGATCTTCCAAGTTCCATCCCTTCACTCTCAAAATATTTATCAAGATTGGCCAGGGCCTGGATGCCTCTTTTACCATCTGTAAAAGGAACAGCTACATTTTCAATATGGTTTCCCTGCTCTTTGCGGATGTTGCTGATGATCGGCATTGTTTGAGTAACCAATGCACGCTTCTTGTTATTATAATTGCTGATCGCTTCGTTGTATAATTTCTCTGCCAGAACAGTTGCATCTGATTTATCGAGCTCCTCTGCTGTTATCGAAGTATCGATCGCAAAATTCATGATGGCAGCAAGCTTGAAGCCATCATAGTCATTGGATTCTTTGAACGAGAATACCAATCCTTCTGCTACAGAATAAAACGCATTGTCAAGATCCAACGCCAGCCTTTCTCCAAACAAAGCATGGTTCCTTTTTCCATAAACCACATTCCTTTGTTTGTTCATCACATCATCATATTCAAGCAGGCGCTTACGGATGCCGAAGTTGTTTTCTTCTACTTTCTTCTGCGCTCTTTCAATACTCTTTGTGATCATGCTGTGCTGGATCACTTCACCTTCTTTGTAACCCATACGGTCCATGAGGCTGGCGATACGTTCACTTCCGAACATACGCATCAGGTCATCTTCCAGCGATACGAAGAAACTTGAAGTACCGGGATCTCCCTGGCGACCGGCACGGCCACGAAGCTGCCTGTCTACACGACGGCTTTCATGACGTTCAGTACCGATGATGGCCAAACCTCCCGCTTCTTTAACACCGGGACCAAGTTTGATATCCGTACCACGACCGGCCATGTTGGTAGCAATGGTAACTGCACCGGCAAAACCTGCTTCTGCAACGATCTGCGCTTCTTTGGAGTGTTGTTTTGCGTTCAATACATTGTGCGGAATGTTCTTTTGTTTCAGCATCCTGCTCAGCAATTCACTCACTTCAACCGAAGTGGTACCTACAAGGGCTGGCCTGCCGGCGGCACGCAATCTTTCCACTTCATCAATTACCGCCTTGTATTTTTCACGCTTGGTTTTATAAACAAGATCCTGCCCGTCTTTACGGATAACAGATACATTGGTCGGGATGCTCACTACATCCAGTTTATAGATGCTCCACAATTCCGCAGCTTCTGTTTCCGCAGTACCGGTCATACCTGCCAGTTTGTGATACATCCTGAAATAGTTCT
>JAFDXA010000261.1 GCA_018268185.1 Bacteroidota bacterium | reverse complement strand
GGTTGGTAAGAATAAAACAGGTTTTGCGCCGGTATGATGTACGGCCTCACGGTTGTAGAAGTATCTGCTATCAACTGAGAACCGGAGAAGTTTATTTTTACAGCATTGCGCAGCACCGGCTGGTACGAAGACGTGATATTGATCGTTTGTTTGGTAGTGTCTCGCTGGGCCGCTACATGCAGGGATGCCATTGCAGTGATGACCATCAAAAAAGTATTTCTATACATACGGTTCATAACAATGATTGATTGAGGTTTGGTTTTCACAGGATCAGTTTCCGATTTTTGAATGTTCTTTTTCTTCTGCTATGGCGGCATCGAGTTTTCGTTGTGCTTCAGATTTCAATTCAGGAATGGTAGAATTCACCGCCACACTCTCGTATGTTGCTTTTGCATTGAAATAATCAGCCTGCTTCATGAATATGTCGCCCAGCAGGATGTAAGACCGGGTAACCCAGAAATCATAAGAACCGGTTTCCTTGATGGTTGCCATGGCTGCTTTTTCTGCTGCTGAAAAATTCCCGAGGGAGAAATAGCAATTGGCTGTTTCGTACCTGGCCTCTGCTCCCCAACTGGTTTTATTGATGGCCGATGCAGATTTAAAGGAGGTGATTGCTGCAGTATAGTCATTCGCAAGCTGCTGCGATTTACCAAGAACCAGGAAGCCGATAGACTTATCATCTGTGCTGATACCTTTTTTAGAAACCAGTTCTTTGGCCGCATCATTGGCAGAACTATAATCCTTCAACAGGTAATAGCTGCGTACCAAACCCCGTAAAGCTTCCAGCAGGTTATCCTGGTTCACGGCATTTGAACGCAACGCCTCAAAGTATTTTTTTGATTTTGCATAATCCTTCAATTCAAAATAAGCAATGCGTGCAGCTTCCAGTGTTGCTTTTTCATAATACTTATTCAACCCTTTGCTGTTCACAAAATCATAGGCCTGCAGTGCATTCTGCCAGTCTTTACTTTTCTGCTGACAGGTACCACGCAGGTAGTACGCATCGAGTATATAAGCGCCATCAGGATAACGACTGATATAATTATCAAATCCACTTACTGCTGATGTGCAATCGTTGTTATTGTATTTCAGGAATGCTGCGGTATAGGTAAGGGAATCTGCTTCACTCACAGATATTACCACGCCGTTCCTGCGCATCAGGTCAACATACTCGTTGGGCTTTCCTTCTTCAACATATATATCACGGATATTTCCAAGCGCTTCATCTGCTTCAGGTGATTGGGGATATTTCTGAATCAATGCCTGGTAAGCTGACAATGCATTCTTATTATCATTGGCATTGTAATACGCCAGTCCTTCCTTCAGGTAGGCCTTTGGTTTCAGTCCGCCATTATCCGATTCTATTATCTTATCGAGGTAAGGGATCGCTTCCCTGAATTTTTCATCAGCAATATAAGTAAGGGCTATTTCCATGTTAGCGTCCTGCAGCAAACCACTCTTCGGGTATTGCTTCGCCATGCTGTTGAGTAACCTGATCTTTTCTGCACTGTTTTTGATACCTGCAATAGTTGCCTTCTGCATCATGGCATAATCACTTTGCATAAGTGCATTGTTGATCACATGATCATACATGCTGTTGGCTTTCGTAAAATCTTTCAGCATGAAATAACAATCAGCCGCCCTTAGGTATGCATCCTGCTCCAACGGAGATGATGTTACACTGGCTTTACCTGAAACCTGTTCAAAATAGTTCAACGCCTGCTTATAATTTTCCTTCTGAAGAAAACTATAGCCTGTATTGTATTTTGCTGCAACCGGGTTGGCTTCTCCCTGGCCCTGTGCATTCGACTGAATATATAAAGCAAGATGCCTGATGGCTTCGTCGTAACGTTGCTTGCGGTAGGCGATCTCTCCTTTCCAGAAATTGGCGTAAGGAGCAATACTGCCCGAGTTGTTGTTGGAGAGAACCTTGTCGAGCAATTGATCAGCCCTGTCTAACTGCTGATCATTGATGTACTCGATCGCTTTCCCGTAAAGTATCCTTGGATATACTTTTTGCATGGAAGGCGTTGGCTTATCAAATGATTCGTATAAGGCCAATGCATCACTGAAGTTATTGGTATTGGCCAGCAGGTTCACCAGTATTTCTTTCGCTTCCGTATCATATTCTGAATTGGGATAATCGCGGATGTATTTTTTCATTTCATTCAGCGCTACATCCTGGTAACCCAGTTCGTAAGAAAGTTTGGCATAATTGAAACGGGATACTTTTTGCTGTGCCGCATTGCTGTTGTTATAGGCGCAGTATTGGAATGCATTCCTGGCATTGGCCTTCTGCCCCGTTTTCAGGTAGAGGTCGCCCAAGAGGTACATGCTGTTTTGGCCCATCGAATCACGTTCATTGCTCAACTGCTTAAAACCTTCGATCGCTTTGGCGCTGTTGCCTTCTTTGTAGTAACAGTAACTCAGCTCATATAATATCTCTTTACTTACTTTATCGGCACTGTTTACATATGCTTCCAGGAGTGGCCGGGCATTTTTGTATTGCTGCTTTTCAAAATACAATTGCCCCGTGAGCAGTTTGAGTTGTTTTTCGTAATAGAGGCTTCCTCCCCTGTCGAGAACACTTTCTCCATATACAAGCGCTTCTTCTTTTTTCCCCTGGAAATAATAGATCTCTGCAATATAATAAGGTACCACGCCTTTATATTCCGGGTAGGTTTCCACCAGTTTAAATGATTTTAGCGCTTCACTGTACTGCCTGTCTTTGTAAGCAATGAAACCATAATAATAATTGGCAGGGATATAATATTTATTGGAAGGAAGCTGGTGTATCTCATCAAAGAGCGGTTTCGCCCTGTCGAACTGCTTCAGGTTAAAGTAAGCATACGCTTTTTCAAATTTTGCATCTGCAAGTTGCTCGTTGCTGAGATTATCATAACCAGCGAGGTCAAAATACTCGATCGCTTTGCTGTAATTATCCTGCAGAAAATAATAGTGGGCCAGGTGATAACTTAATATCTCCCTTCTCGGTTCATTGTTTACAGAAAGAATGTATTGTTCGGCATCTTCCTTTGCAATCGGCATCATCAGCTTCAGTTCACACACGATGTAGTAATAACTAACATCATCATTTAAATAAGTATGATCGCTTGCGGTATTATCAGGGTTTGAGGCTTTCAATTCTTTCACCAATGGGTAAGCAAGTGCATATTGTTCCCTTGCTATCAATTCCTTTACCTCTTTGTATGTGGCTTCGGGATCTGTAACGACACGTGTAGGCTGTGCAAAGCTGCTACAGCAGATTATCGCAGTGAACAGCGACAACAGGAGTGTTCGAATCATGTGGGTTATTTGATTTTTCCGGTGCAAATGTAACAACGTTAACAACAAACCCTGTTCCAAAGAAATCAAGGCATGTTGATATGTTTGTAAACAAAACGAATCTATCCTGAAAATGCTGTTAAAGGATTGATAAATCAGCACACAGCGCAAAGAATGCTGAACACAGAATTGTGAATGCAAAACTAAATCAGAAAGAAAACAGATTTCCATTACCCTGTTTTACTTCAAATGCTTTACATAAAGAATTGGTTTTACCGGCATGCAGTTTAAATATTGGTTTGTATATTACGTTTCAATAAAACCACGATCATGAGAAAACTGCTTTCCATCAATTATTCTGCAGGCGCTTTTAACACGGCTATCTTATTATTAAGGGTTCTGTTCGGCGTACTGATGATGAACCATGGCTATGGGAAACTCACACATTTCAGCGAAATGTCGCACAACATGCCAAACTTCCTCGGCATTGGCAGTACAGCCACAACGGCGCTTGTTGTTTTTGCTGAATTCTTCTGTGCCCTGTTCATCATACTTGGACTGTTCACCAGACTATCCTGCATTCCGCTCATCATTACCATGGCTTATGCTTTGTTTAAAGCCCACAACTCCGACATCTTTGGTGATGGCCAGATGGCCGCCTTGTACCTCGGGGTATTTGTTACACTGCTGATCATCGGCCCGGGTAAAGTAAGCGTGGATGGCATGATCGGTAAATAACTTCTGTACATCAACAGATCCGGTTTAAAAATATAAAACCAATTATGTTCGTAACCGAAACCAGCATCCGCATACATTATGCACTCACCGACCAGATGGGAGTTGTATATCATGGCCATTATGCTCAGTTCTACGAGATAGCAAGAACGGAAGCCATCAGGCAGATCGGCTATACTTACAAGGATATTGAAGCGATGGGAATCATCATGCCTGTGATAGATATACATAGCCGGTTCCTGAGGCCAGCCCGGTATGATGACCTGATAACGGTAAAAACGATCCTGAAAGAATTACCTGTTCATCATAAGATCGTATTTCACCATGAGATCTATAGTGAAGCCGGTGAGTTGCTTAATACAGGTGATGTAACGCTTTATTTTATGGAAGCCGGAAGCATGAAAAGAAGCCTGATGCCCGAACAATTGAGAGTGAAACTCGAAAGCTATTTTAATTAATCGGTTTCGCTTTTAATATTGATTGTAATTTTGAAACAAACGTATTGACAGTACCGGAATAATTTATGAAGCAGCAACCATATCAACCTGCTTTGCCTGTTTACAAAAAACTTATACTTGGCTTTTGCTGTTGCCTGGTTTCTTTTACATCATTCGCACAGGTGTACAAAGAGAAAGGAAAGAACAGGTTTACGTTTGCGCAAACCACCTTTGGTTACGATATGGAATATACCCCGCCCGGTGGCTATTCATATTCCAGGGATGCCAACGGGGTTTTGCAAAAACATAAGATCGGCAACACCCTCTCTCCTTCCATCAGTATTACAGGGCTCCACTTCTGGGGGCATGCCGAGTTCTTTACCAGTTTTTCACTGCCTGATATCAAACTAAGTTCCGGCTCCCGCTATGGCGAATTCCAGCGATTCAGCTTTACCGGTTTTAAAGTATTCCCGAGGGCGATCCAACCCGGCAAACCCAGTCCTTATGCCGGCATGGCCCTTTCTTCTTTTTCATACAGGCAGGCTGAAGGCACGAAATTCAGGCATGCCGACGGCGCCATTCTCGCAGGCATAACCTATCCGTTAAAACATGGGCTGCTGGAGTTGGGCGCCAACTATCACTTCAGCAACAGGTATAGCTATTATATTTCTAAAACTGAAAATGTACCATTGAAGGTTCCTCCTTTTACGTTCTCCATAGACTACAAGTATTTCTTTGACCTTTCTGTAAACTCCCTGGAAAGACAAAAGAAAGGAGAGTTGAGAAAAGAATATGAGCACCTGAAAAAGAAAAAAATGCTGAGTTCATTGTTCGTTGCTGCCGGGCCGGCTTATTCATTTATTGTTAAGCGATCTACGTATAACAAAGACAACAAAGCTTTCCTGGGAGATCACCGGGTAACTTCATTGTTCCCGGATATAGGTATCGGTTATTATCATTACAAAACAGATGCCGCTGCCAATCTTTCGCTTCGCTTTTATAAATCAGGATTGAATGCTTACGGTTACAGCCAGGAGATCAGGAGAAATTCAGTGGCACTGGAACTGTACAAATTCCTGGGCGATTATCATGGCTTTGTGCCTTTTGCAGGTGCTGTACTCAGCAGTGAAAAGATCAGGATAAAAGAAAGCACAGCAGGTAATACAACCTACGAGCACACCCATAAATTATTATCGCCCGGATTTATTGCAGGATGGGATATCAGGCCAACAAGAACCGACTGGTGGGGTGTACGAACCAATATCAGGTATTTCCCTTTTCTTGAATTAGATATGCCGGGCAATAAAAAAATTGGCCTGCAGCAATTTGAGTTGAATTTTCTGCAAATGGTATTATACCCGAACAGGATGCTTGCAAATTTTACGGGCAAGAAAAATTAAACCCTGTGATAATCCGCTTTCCAGTGCTTGATAGCTTTTTTAATATCATTCGGCTTCATGTTTTCAGCCACAGCCCTGTGAGCGAGATCAACAAATTCGCTGTTGGATGCAAACCTCAATGCAATGATCTGCTGAATACTCAGTTTACTGTCGAGCAGTTTGCCTGTCATGGCAAAATACCGGAGATTTTCTTCGGCCCTGATCGCACGATCCTGCGCTTTTAGTGCAAACACCCTCGCAAACAATGCTACCGATACAAGAATCAATGCAGTTGCAATGAGAAGAAGCGGCACTGCAATGCCTCCTACCCCCATCTGCTGATTTTTAATAAGTTTATACACTGCGCCTCCCAGCAAAGCAAGTATTGCAGTAAAAGTTACAAAATGAAACATGGGTACAAAGCGGGTGTGATTTCCGAAATGCTGTTCTGCCATAAAAGTTGTTTTGGTTTTTCTGAAATTACTTTAAAATATCGAGAATACGCCACATTTTCTCTCTTACCGATCCGGCATTGCCATCGTAATTATTTACGATAAATGAAAAAGTGTACTCAACACCTGTTTTACTCTTTATATAACCGGTGTAAGAACGAGCGCCGCCGATATAACCGTCTTTCATCTTAATGCCATTCATTTCGGGAAGTGCATTGTAAAAAGAAGCGTACCAGGGTTGCTGCCGGGCAAACTGCATCACCTGTACAAGCGCATGTGTGGTAACCCGGTTGGCAGGCGACAAACCGCTGCCATCAATAATATGCAGCGCTGACCTGTCAATACCTCTTTCATCCCAGAAATTACGGATGATGGCAATGCCTGAATCCGTTGACCCGGTTCCTGTTTTTTCTTTTGCGATCGTTTTTACAAAAGCCTCTCCAAAAAGATTCACACTTTTTCTGAGAAACCAGAAATTGATACTGTCGAATGTTGGTGATGTATAAGTGTAAACATCTTTGTACAGGCTGGCATCGCCGCCGGCTGGTAAGAATGATAGATTTGATCCTTCAGGCGCTTCGATCCCCTGCTTTCGTAAAGCAGCTTTGGTTTCCTTTACAAATACAAACAGGGGATCAGGCATGGCCCCCGAAATGCTGAAATTATTTTCACCGGGAGGTATTGTGCCGGTAACATACGCACTGTTGCTGTACGGAGATGTATAGATATAAGCATTATCGCCACTACCTTTTTCACCCGTGCTCAACAGGTTTACTATGGGCATAACAGCAGCTTTGGGATCAAATGCTTTTATCGCCACCGGGTCTTTTTCTTTATTTCCCGAACTCAGCAGAAGATTATACTGGTTCTCTCTCCAGTTCAACGCATAAGCTCCGGCTCCATAGTAATTCCCAATGTCCTGCCATACCCAGCCATCCGGTAATGGTTGGAAGGAAAACCCGTTATTCATCTCCATCACATCTACCCCAACACTTGTTACGCCCTCTTTCTTTATGGCCGTTGCAATGCCATTCAATACTTCAGAGGCTGTGCTCCTGTTCCACCTGGCGCTGCCGAATGTTGGATCTCCTGAAGCTCTTATAAATAGTTTTGCGGTATCCATCGCTTTGTAAACACCTATTGTGGTTTTGTAGCGAAAATCTTTTCCCAACAATGACAAAGCCGCAGCGCTTGTAATTACCTTCTGGCAACTGGCCGGCGCCAGTCCGGTCTCTGCATTCTTCTCATACAACAATCTTCCTGTTTTGCTTTCAACAACATACATACTGATGACCGCATGGGAGAACTGTTGATCCTTTTCAAGCAGGCCGATCGCTGCTGAAAGCTTTTGTTTAAGATCCTGTCCATAACAAACGCAACTTGCCAATAAAAGGTAAACAGCAAATACTCTTTTCATGATTGGTTATATCTTGCATTAAAATTAGCTAAATCAGCATAACTCATGGTTAATACAAGCATCATCACCATCGGCGACGAACTGCTTATCGGGCAGGTAATTGATACCAACAGCGCCTGGATGGCACAGCAACTCAACAAATCAGGCATCCGGGTAAACCGCCGTGTGGCTGTGGGTGATGTATGGGATGAAATATGGAATGCGCTGGATGAAGAATCGAAACATGCTGATATTATTCTTATCACTGGCGGACTGGGGCCAACGGCCGATGACATCACCAAACCGTTGCTGTGTAAATATTTCGGCGGAAAGCTTACGGTGAATGAGCTGGCATTGCAAAATGTAACCATGCTTTTTGAAAAGATATTCAAACGACCGCTGACTGAAAGAAATATCAAACAGGCTGAAGTTCCTGATGTGTGCAGCGTGATCCAGAACAAACGCGGAACTGCTCCCGGGATGATCTTTGAAAAGAACGGGAAGATATTTATCAGCATGCCCGGCGTTCCTCATGAAATGAAAGGCATGATGGAATCGGATGTGATACCATTGCTCAGCAGCAGGTTTGAAGTTCCCTATATCACACACAGAACCCTGATGACCTTTGGCATTGGTGAATCCATGATAGCAGACAGGATACAGGATTTTGAAGAGAGCTTACCAACTCATATCAAACTGGCTTACCTGCCCAATTATGGCATGGTAAGGTTAAGACTTACCGCCAGTGGAAAAGATAAGCAAGCCATTGACCAGGAAGTTGACAATCTCTTTGCAACACTGCAGGAACTTGTTTCCGACCACATCGTGACCAACCGTGATGAAAAAATGGAAGAAGTTGTAGCCAAACTCCTTACACAGCAACAAAAAACGCTCAGTACAGCCGAGAGTTGTACAGGAGGTTTTATTGCACACCTTATTACTTCCATACCTGGTTCATCTGCTTTTTACAAAGGCAGTATTGTAAGTTATTCGAATGAAATAAAAAAAGAACTGCTCGATGTGATGGATCAAACGCTTGAAGAAAAAGGCGCCGTAAGTGAAGAAGTGGTTATTCAAATGGTGAAGGGGTCCTTGAAGCAGCTTAAAACCGATTATGCCGTTGCGGTTTCAGGCATCATGGGGCCCGATGGCGGCACGCCTGAAAAACCTGTGGGCACAGTATGGATGGCCGCCGGAAATAACCGGGAGATCATTACCCAAAAACTTCATTTCCGGTTCGAACGGCAACTGAATATCCAGTTAACCGCTGTAAATGCGTTGAACCTGTTGCGGAAATTCATTGTTGAGAACAATAAGGCTGGGTAGAAAACTTTTCGCCGGACTATTATTGCCAGAGATGCTCAAAATGCCGCATAAAAAAACAAATCCTGTTAGATTTTAATCAGCATATCTCCCACATCAAATGAAAAATTCAAAGCATCCGGCCTGAAATATTGCAACCCTCTAATCCGGTTTTCTCTAAGCCCTTTTACTTACATTTGCGATTATTTTTAACGACTATATAATAACTATATGAGTTTAGTAGACCTGGTAATGCCCAAGCTTGGAGAAAGCATCATGGAAGCCACCATTCTCAAGTGGCACAAACAGCCCGGCGACAAAATTGCGCAGGATGAAACGGTACTGGATATTGCCACCGACAAGGTTGACAGCGAGGTTCCATCTACAGCTGAAGGCGTGATCGAAGAAATATTATTTAAAGAGAACGACGTGGTGCCCATCGGTACCGTGATCGCTAAAATACGTGTTGGCGCTTCTGCAGCTGCACAACCAGCAGCACCAGCACCACAACCGCAACAGTACGAAGAGGCCAAAGTGGTGGAAGAAATCCCATACCAACCGGCTGCAACCACACAAACTGCTTCCGGCGGCCCACGTTTTTACTCTCCCCTTGTTTTAAATATTGCTGCCAGCGAAGGCATAAGTATGAGTGAACTGGAAACCATTCCCGGCACCGGCCAGGATGGAAGGGTTAGCAAAAAAGATATACTGGCCTACCTCGCCAACAGGGGTTCGGCGCCAAAAGCACAGGCTTCAGCACAACCGGTACAAGCTGCGCCGGTAACCGTTCAGCAAACACAGGTTGCGGTTGCCAAAGCAGAACCTCCTGCCGCTCCGGTAACCTATTCTGGTAATGTTGAGATCATTGAAATGGACCGCATGCGCAAACTGATCGCCAAACACATGGTTGACAGTAAGGCTACCAGTCCGCACGTAACCAGTTTCGCCGAATGCGACGTAACCAACCTCGTTCAATGGAGAGACAGGGTTAAAAAGGAATTTGAAAAAAGAGAAGGCGAGAAAATAACCTTTACGCCTTTGTTCATAGAGGCCATTGTTAAATGCCTGAAGAAATACCCGATGCTGAGCAGTTCGGTTGATGGCGACAGGATCATTATCAAAAAAGACCTCAACATTGGCATGGCAACCGCATTGCCATCAGGAAACCTGATTGTTCCGGTAATTAAAAATGCCGACCAGTTAAACCTGGTTGGACTTACCAAACAGGTAAACGGACTGGCAAATGCCGCCAGGACCAATAAATTAAAGCCCGATGATACGATGGGTGGTACTTTCACCCTCACCAACGTGGGGACATTCGGCAGTATAATGGGAACGCCGATCATCAACCAACCGCAGGTTGCCATTATGGCTGTGGGAGCGATCAAAAAAAGGCCGATGGTTATTGAAACGCCGCAGGGCGATAGTATCGCGATCCGTCACATGATGTATATTTCCCTGAGTTACGATCATCGTATCATTGATGGAGCTTTGGGTTCTACCTTCCTCAATGCCGTAAGCAAGGAACTCGAAAATTTCGATCCGAACAGGTCTATCTGATAGACCACCGATAATAATGAAAAAGGGTTTGAAGTGCGCAAATATGATTGCAGATCTTCAAACCCTTTAATATTTTATCCCGGGGAAAATAATTACTTAACCAATACGGCCTTCAGCACAGAATCCTTCTGTGCCGGTGTAAGTTTATAGTTGTAATTATACAGAACAGATTCCCAATCGCCATAAACGGAGTTTGGCAATACGATGAAACGACTTCCGAAATCAGCCTGGGAAATATTGGTATTCTTTTCTCTTTCTGAAAAAGGCTTTTTATCGAACAATGCACTGAAATCGGCGAGGTTATCTCCCAGCAACATCACGATCTCATGATCGGCCAGTACTTTCTGGCGTCGCTCTTCTTTACTTGAAGTGGTTGAGCGGGGCATCAGGTGAGCATCGTCGGTATTGGGCAATCCAAATTTCCTGAGGTTTGCCATGGTATTCTGCCTTTCAGTTTCATTCCTGTTGGTGATGTAATAGATCTCCACACCCCTGGATGCAGCATACTTAAAGAAAGATACAGCCCCCGGCAATGTGTCGGCTTCGGCCCTGGCAGTCCATTTTGCCCATGATTCACTATCATAATCCTTATTGATAAGACACTGGGCAGCCTGGTATTTGCTGTTATCAAGCAGAGTTTCGTCGAGATCTGTGATGATAGCCAAAGGTTTTTGACTGGAGCGTTTGTAGTTATCCAGCCTCAAACGTGCTATATTGTATGCCTGGAAGCAAAGCGCCCTGTATTCGGCAGCTTTTTGTTGAAAAACAGTTGTAAAGAGTTTGCCATCTACCTGTACCGACTGGCCTGTTGGGTTTACTGTTGCCTGCTGGGTGGCCGTACAGGCTGTAAGTAAAACCAATGCCCCAAAAATGAATTTTCGCATTTGTAGTGTTTTAAGGTCTTTTGCGTTTAAAAATTTGAAATGCAATGTTATAGTTTTTTGGCAAGATTCTGCGGCTAAGCTTAATTGTTTATTTTAGATGCCGGTAAGATAATTACCCGGTTTTTATTTTACTTGTTATTGTAGATAAAATTTTTAAAATACTTATTATCAAAAAGTTGAAGTCAGAATTTAATTTAATATCCATCTGCACCTTCTTGCTATGTATGGTAGTGATTGGCGTTTCCTGCAAAAGCAGTTCAACAGCCAAAACAGAAAAAATAGTGAGGCAGCAGTTGAGTGTTAAACCCGCCGACAGCCTGCTGGCCAAACAGAAAAGGGGTATTGATATTTACGCTTCGGGAACCAACCCGGCCGTTTGGTGGCTGGAAATGGATTTTGACAAAACCATCGATTTTGTAACCAAAGACGGGATCAGCATACATACCCTTACCAGTTTCAGCAAGAGAGAGACCACTTCAGAAAAAGAGAGTTTTGTTTCACCAACCGGCCTGGGGCCACTTGAAATTAACCTCTACGAAACAGCCTGCACCGATAAAACTTTCAACAGCAACAATGGGAGAAGAATTGAAATAACGATCCAGGGAAAAATCTATATGGGTTGCGGTGCTTATCTTTTCAACAACCAGTTGCATGATACCTGGGAACTGGAGTATGTCGACAACATTCTCCAAAAAGAAGCTGATTTTCAAAAAGGATTCCCTACCCTGCAGTTTGATCTTACCAACAACAGTGTAAAGGCAAATGACGGCTGCAACAACCTGCGTTCAACTATCGAAATAAAAGGAAGTGTTATCAGGTTCGGGGTATTGTCCGGCACCAAAATGGCCTGCCGTAACAGCAAGGTTCAACAGGCATTTTCAAACCTGATCAGCGATCATCTGGTAAACTACCGGATGGAAAACAACAAGCTGGTTTTATATCTCTACGATGATAGCCGGTTAACTTTCAAGAGAAAGGAATTCTAACCTGCTATGCTACCCTGCAAACCGGTTCATGCTTCACCGGCAAATTGAGTGAGTTAGCTATGAAACAATACTTATTGGCCAGCTCGTGCAGTTGATTGGCCTTATCAATCTTCGATGCATCGGTAATGGTTACCACCGGGTGCAGGATTACTGAAGTGAACCTGCCTCCGTCTGCCGATTCCTCCATCACTCCCGAAGCTTCGTCTTTATAGTCAATCACAACTATGCCATTATCCGCACAAAGATGCAGGTACCAAAGCATGTGACAGGAAGATATAGAAGCCAGGAACAGATCTTCCGGGTTGTACTTACCTCCATCTCCCCTGAAAGCAGGATCGGAAGAGGCTTCAATGGCAGGCTTTCCCTGAACTGCTATCCTGTGGCTTCTTTCATAAGAACGGTAGTCTGCTGTTCCTGTTCCTTTATTGCCCGTCCATTCTATCGTGGTATGATAATGATGTTCTTTACCCATATTGATCATTTTTAAATGTATTGCCTGAGAATAGCTATGAATTCGCTGCGTGGAATCATTTCGGCGCCGAGGCTGAGCAAGTGATCGGTCTTCATCTGGCAATCGATCAGTTGTACATCCTGTTTTACCAGTTCCTTTACAAAACCGGTGAGGGCAAACTTACTGGCATTGCTCATGAAGCTGAACATACTTTCGCCGAAAAATATTTTTCCGAGCTGCACGCCATACATGCCGCCGACCAGTTTCCCATCATACCAGGTTTCTCCGCTATGTGCATACCCGAGTTCGTGAAGCTTTGTGTAAGCAGCGATCAGTTCATCCTGTATCCAACTGCCCTGCTCACCCTTGCGTGCCATGCTTCTGCAGTTCTCCATCACTTCTGTAAAACAGGTATCCATTGAAAACCGGAACTGTCCTTTTCTGATCAACTGATTCATGCTTTTGCTTACATGCAGCTTCTGTGGAAAAAGCACACATCTTGGGTCAGGACTCCACCAGCAGATAGGCTCATCTTCGTTGTACCAGGGAAATATGCCGTTTCGGTATGCTTCCAGTAATCTTTCTGTGGAGAGATCGCCTCCAATGGCAAGAAAGCCATCTTCATCGGCTTCTTCTACAGGAGGAAACACAATATCTTCTGAAAGCAGGTACATCGGGCAGGTTTTAAACCATTTTATTTCTTTCCTTCACGAACAGCTTTGAATTCGGAGCCGTCTTTCCATTTGGGCGTCTTCTGCATAAAAGCGATCCGCTTACCTACAAGGAACAATAACTTCAGGTCTTCTACGGCTCCCTCAAAAGTTAATGAAGACTTTAATTGATCGGAAGGGCGATGGTAATCATTGGTTGTATATTCGTCTTTCATTTTCTCGCCATAGGCCTTTCCCTTCCCTATCACATCCGATCCATAACTGGTTTCCAGAGCCGGAATACCCACTTTGGCAAAATTGAAATGATCGGAACGGTAATAAGAACCTCCTTCCGGGTGCAGTTCAAAAGATATATAACGACCACGTTTGGCCGCTTCTTCTTTCAGGATATCTTCTATGTCAGACTGCCCCTGTCCTACCACAGTCATATCACTCGTTTTCCCAAACCAGTTCAGCACATCCATGTTTATATTGGCGATCGTTTTTTCAACGGGGTAAACGGGGTTCTGTGCATAATAGGCAGATCCCCACAAACCCTGTTCTTCTGCTGTTACAGCCAGGATCACGATGGTTCTTTCCGGTTTTTCTTTCAGGCTTTTGAATGCCCTTGCAATTTCCAATAAGCCGGCCGTACCGGATGCATTATCCAATGCGCCATTGTATATAGAATCTCCTTTGTCGTTTGGTTTTCCTATTCCAAGATGATCCCAGTGGCCGGTATAGATGATCGTTTCTTCAGGATGCTTGCTGCCCGTAATCTTGCCGATCACGTTGTGTGATTTATTATAAGTAGCCGTAACTTTCACCGAAGTTGAAAGTTTTACACCCAATGGAATCGCCGCAAAGCCCCGCTTATCAGCTTCGGGCAAAACGGTTGTATCCTTACCGCCGGCTTCGAGTAATTTTTTGGCAGCATCCGAAGAAACCCAGCCAACAATATCGCAATATGGTTTACCCTTACCGCGGTCATCAAGGTGCAGCTTGGCATTGTTCCAGTTGTTCTGAACAACAGAAAAAGGATAACTGGCCGCTTTTGTATTGTGGATGATGAGGCACCCCTTTGCGCCATGCCTTGCCGCTTCTTCATACTTGTAAGGCCATCTTCCGTAATAGGTCATGGCTTTGCCTTTGAACATGGTTGTATCGCCGGTTTCAAAACCGGGATCATTAACTTTCACCAGTACGATCTTATCTTTTACATCAAGCCCTTTGTAATCATCCCAGCCGTACTCGGGTGCTACTACACCATAACCGGCAAATACGAGTTCGTTGTTGTTGAAACTAACAATTGAATCTGATTTGTCAGTCCACAGTACATAATCATCAAATCCCTTCAATGTAAAATTTCCTTTGGGCGATTGCACCTGCATGACCGTGTCGGGTTTGTATGCCAGGTTCACCATCGGCACTTCCTGCAGGTAGCTGTTGTCATTACCCGGTTCGAGTCCGGCGTTAGCGAATTCCTGTTGCAGGTAAGCAATGGTTTTTGTTTCGCCTGTAGTAAATGGCTTGCGCCCCTGGAAGTCATCGGATGCCAGCACTTCGATGTGTTTAAGAAGACTGTCGGTTTTGATGGCTGAAAGGCCTTCTTCTTCCATTTGCCCGGCAGTATTGCAGGAAGAAAACAATATGGTTCCTGTGATGAGTGACAGCAGAATTCTTTTATCCATAAAATGCAGTTTAAGCGGTTTGCAGCTCTATGCAATTTATGTAATTCAGTTGAGTGATGGGTAAGCTGAATGACAAGAGGTGATTTGCAGATTTTTCTCTAAAAAATCCTATTCGATCAATACTGATGCAACAGAAATTTCTTTATCGGTATCAACCAGGCGCAAACGATAAATACCCGGCGCTGTTTTTTGATTAACCTGGATGAGATGCAACATTCCATTTGTTTTATGATCTATCATTTCAAGCTGAACAATACGTTCCAGGTTATCGATCAACATAAGCCTGTACCTGCCCTGCTTTATACCGTGCAGGTATATTTGAATCGTATTATCTTTTATAGGATTTGGATAAACCTGCATGGTAACATGCTGCATCATGCTGTTTCCATAAAGCCTGTCTTCCTGGCTTGCTGAAATATTATTGTGATTTTTTTTCTTTTTCCTGAATACGATAATAAACCTGTCTGGCCTGGTTGAAGCAACATCTGCTGTAACACTGAAATTATAAAAACTGCTGTCCCGCATGCTTATTTCCTGTATTGTATTGCTGTACCGGTCGATAAGCCAGGCATTGAGGTAATTATCAAAATTCCGGGGAGCAAACCCAAGCTGGTATGTTTGTTGGCGAAGATTTGAAAGATAATAAAAAATGGTATCATCAGTATTTAGTACTGATCTCGATTCAACAGCCAGCAATTTTCCGGAGCGGCTTAACCCGAAATTTTCTCCGTCATTCATTATTTTGATTGCATCATCTGCATTTACATCTGCCGAAAAATCTCTCCCGAAAACCACAATATTACCATCAGCTATCAAACCTGCATGATTATAAAGTGCAGCACTTAGCAATGCCTTTACCTGTTGCTGACCTATATTACCTCCGGGTCTGTTCACCAACCTGCTTCCGGCAACTTTGCAACTTTCATTGAAGTTCAGGTTTCCGCCAGCAGCGTTGCCATGTACAAATACTGCCGATCCGGATTCAATATAAGGGGCAGCTATACCGGCAGGATAATAAGCACTGGCTGCATTGCCTGTTGGAGGGAGGCCTACCGTGGGGATATAACCGGTAACGCCGGATATCGTTTGCCAGCCACCCAGGTTAAAATTACCCGGTATAAGAGGATCCCACACATAAAACACATCATCAATACCTGTACTGAGTGCACGAACCTTACTGAATTCGATCCTTGACGGGTAAGGATTACCAAAAGACTGGAATTTATTGGCCGCAACGGGTACCGAAGGCGGCGGATTTGATGGTGAATGAACCTGTCCGGAAATTCTCATAACCGTTGTATTGGGAGTACCATTGTAAGTATTAACGGTTCTGTCGCCCCGCACAAAAAGCATATACCCAAGTTTATTGTACAATGCTGCGCCGGTATTTACAACGGGTGTCCAGCCATTGGTGGCTGTATTGAATGACTTTATGGATGGAAGTACAGTTGTTGCATCGAATCCTGTTCCTGTTCCGGTGATCCATGTGCCGAAGCCGGGAGTTGTTAAGCCATTCTCCTGCCACGACTGAAAAACACTCTGACCACTTACTGCCGCTGAGAGAAACTGCCAGGATTTGCCATGCTGCCCTGTACCCGTGCCCGTATTGATGTAACGCTGTATCTCAAATTTACCGGTACCGGTATAACTTATGGAAGCGCCCGGTTGAACGGCTGCTATACTGGCTGTGCCTGTTGCCGTAGATCGGAGTCTAATAGTTGCGTTGTTGACATTAATGTTACCCGATGTTGGTATAAGCGAGCCGGTGATGGAAAAAGATTTATCCATTGTGATTCCGTTGCTGTTATTTATCTCCAGGTTATTCATGTCGGATACAGAACCAGCAGCCCCGGGAAAACTCTGTCCTACCGCATTGCCGGCCATCACCCATGTTCCAAGATTGAAAATTACTGAGCCATTGTTGGTGTAAGTTCCGTTGATGGTTAATTGTGCTGTGGCCGCCACTGAAACTGAAGACCCGTTGTTTAAAATAATATTCTTTGTTGATCCTGCTGAAGACAATAATGGGTAATTGCTCAGTGAGGAAGGGATTGTTACATCTACTGTTGAAGAAGGAATAAAACCGCCACACCAGTTAACTTTATCGTGCCAATTGGTATTTACACCTTTCCATGTGGTAAAATTACCGTCTTTGTAAATATTGGTTTGCTGTTCATAAGCACCAAGGTCAACATCGGTATAAGCAATACGTGGGTTGTTATCTAAATCGGTGGTAATGCCGAAGGGTATATCTGCATTATTACCTATATTAATGGCTGGGCTACAGGCCTGCAAACGATAATCACCCAGTGTAGTGGGTGCTGCAGAGGCTGGTTGTGGGTTTACAAACAAAGGATCGGCATTTATATTTCCTGTTCCGGTATATCCGCCCTCTACAAGGCTATGGGTAACTGTTGCTGTG
>JAFDXA010000260.1 GCA_018268185.1 Bacteroidota bacterium | reverse complement strand
CTGGCCATGGTCAATAATGGAAACACGTGTGCAGAAATGTTCTGCCTCTTCCATGTGGTGAGAAGTATATATGATCGTTGTGCCTGATTGATTCACTTCTTTCAATCTTTCAATAATAACATTTCTCGACTGAACATCTACGCCTACCGTAGGCTCATCAAGAAACAGGATCTTTGGACTGTGCAATACGCCTGCTATCAGGTTCACCCTTCTTTTCATACCGCCGGAGTAAGTCTGAACCTGCCGGTTGGCCGCTTCAAAAAGGCCGAGTTTTTTTAACCAGCTTTCGATCCTGTCTTTCAGTTCCGATCCTTTCAGTCCATACATGTGCCCGTAAAAATCAAGGTTCTCCCAGGCCGTAAGTGTGGGGTAAAGGGCAATATCCTGGGGAACGATCCCCACGATCTGTTTAATGCTATTAAGCTGGTGATGCAGGCTTTTCCCGTCTATCTGAACTGTTCCGCCCGAAGGAGGGAATAGGCCACACAAAATAGAAATGGTAGTAGTTTTGCCAGCTCCGTTCGGGCCAAGCAACCCGAAGATCTCATTGCGGTAAATGGAAAAGGAAATGCCGTTCACAGCAGGTTCTGTGGTACCCCTGAAGGTTTTGGTAAGATTCTTTATGTCAATGATAACAGAATTCATCATGCTTCTACTGGCGTATGAACAGCAGGGCGCAAAATTAAAGTAAAATGCCGTGATGGCAAGGGCTCAAAAGCGCTGTTTTCAGCCTTGCTTGTTAAACAAAAAGCCGCTTAAAAAAGAAAAAGCACAACCGAAGTTGTGCCTGTTTCATCAAATCACATTTTTTATGTACATCAGTTGATCAGGCTGGTAGTGATCTTGGCTGATAAAAGGCAAAGCGGGATGCTTGGGCCGGGGTGAACGCTGCCGCCGCAGAAATACAACCCCTTGATGTCTTTTGAAAAATTGGCATGCCTCAGGAAAGCAGCAAATTTGTTGTTGGAACTGTTACCGTAAATGGCGCCAAAAGCGCTCGAAGTTCTTTTTTCAATAACACGGGGATCAAAAACCATTTCACTTTCAATATGCGGACGGATATCTGTTTTTAAAATACGGTTCGCTTTCTGGATCATATATTCCCTGGCTTCAGCAATAAACTGGTCCCAATCCTGCCCGGAATTATTAGGCGTGTTGATAAATGCAAACCAGTTCTCACAACCCGGAGGTGCATCGGTTGGCGTATGCTTGCTGGTTATGTTCACGTAAATGGTAGGATCGTGATATATTTTTTTCTTTGAGAATATGGTATCGAATTCCTCTTCATAATCGTTGGCAAAGAAAATATTATGCAGCCCCAGTTGTGAAAATTCCCTGTTGATACCCCAATAGAAGATGATGCCTGAACTTGATTTCGGCTGATCAAGTGTTTTGGTGGGGCGCTTTTCATTGGGCATCAGTTTCTGGTAACTGTTGTAGATGTCCATATTACTGATCACCACATCGTAGTTATAGATGCCTTTATCGGTACGAACGCCTTTCACTTTTTTATTTTCAATGATGATCTCACGCACGGGGGTTGAAAAATTAAAACTAACACCAATGTCTTTGGCAAGCTGTGCAAGTGCAGCAGTAATACTGTACATCCCGCCGATGGGATAGTAAGCTCCTTTCATGATCTCCACGTGTGCGATCACATTGAGCGTTGCAGGTGCCAGGTATGGGCTTGAGCCATTGTAGGTGGCATAACGGTTAAAGACCTTTACAAGCCTTTCGTCTTTAAAACCTTTTTTATTTGCCTGGTGCATTGTTTCAAAAGCGCCGATCTTTCCGAAGTTCAGGATGCCTCTTAATACAGGCCAGGTGAAAAAATTCTTCAAGCGGTGTAATGAATTTTTCAGGAATACTTCTTCTGTAAGGTTGTAAACCTTTTCTGTGTGTTCAAGATAACGGAGAATATCTTTTTTCGATGCATCTGTTTTTGATGACATCGATTCGGCAAATTTTTCTTTGCCATGATAAGCATCGAGCATGGTGCCATCTTCATAAAAATACCGGTACACAGGATCAAGCTGTGTGTAATTGAAATGTTTTCTGGGATCTTTTCCTGATAAAATAAATAGTTCATCTACATATTGCGGCATGGTGAATACAGAAGGGCCCATGTCGAAGCGATAACCTTTGTTTGTTTCCGACGATAATTTTCCACCGGGAAAACTGTTGGCCTCATACACGGTTACTTTGTATCCTTTGTTGCGCATGCGTATGGATGCGGCGAGACCGGAAACACCGGCACCGATCACCGCACAGGTCTTGTTGTTCTCTCTGATCATCAGCATTTTTGTTGGAGGGCAAAAATAATCAAGATAGGGGATACGGGTACATGATATATATCATTTGATGAAGATGTGTGATACAGAGCCGGCGTATGAATTATTAAATACAGGAAGCTGGATACTTGATACAGGATGTTAGACTGGCGGAACGGTTGCCTGCACTTTTTTCATCGGGGTATAAATTATTAGATTTGTAGTTCTAAACCTCTGTATATGGATTTCGGGAAAGTTGACGTAGAACTATTGAACAGTATTGATTTTACCCTGCCGCCTGATCCCGCATTCAACAAAGCGATATTGAGGGGCAAACCGGCAAAGAATCCTAAAATATATATCGGTTGCGCCAAATGGGGCAGAACAGAATGGGTTGGTAAGATTTATCCTCCCAAAACAAAAGAAAAAGACTTCCTTCAGCATTACGTGCAGCATTACAACAGCATCGAATTGAATGCTACGCATTATAAAGTATATGGAGAAGCAGGAATAAAAAAATGGGTAGAGAAAGCCGGCGACAAAGAATTTATGTTCTGCCCGAAAATGTACCAGGGCATTACACATCGGGGAAGCCTGAAGGGGAAGAATTTTATTACCAATGAATTCTTTCGTGGTATCGTTGCTTTTGGAAAAAACCTTGGTCCCACTTTTATACAGGTAAGTGAAACATTCTCACCAAAGCGAAAAGAAGAGTTGTATGATTTTCTTAGATCAATGCCAAAGGATCTCCGGTTTTTTATGGAGGTGAGGCATCCGGACTGGTTCAGGAAAGATGAGATGCGCAACGAATTCTTCGCTGTACTCAAAGAATTGAATATGGGCGCTGTTATTACCGATACCAGTGGCAGGCGGGATTGTGCGCACATGTACCTCACCTTGCCAAAAGCATTTATAAGGTATGTGGGAAACAGCCTTCACGAAACAGATTATACACGCATAGATGATTGGGTAAAAAGAATAAAATACTGGCTGGATAACGGTTTGCAGGAGCTCTACTTTTTCATGCACATGCATGACGAGGCGCTTTCACCTGAACTTACCGTTTACCTGGTTGACAGGCTGAACAAAGTCTGTGGATTAGATCTGGAGAAACCGACCTTCATAGCTACAGCAACACAGAAGGGTTTGTTTGAGTGAGAGAGGCATTTTGGAAATGTATCAATTTGATGATTTCACAATGTGAGAATGCTGGATTTACATTCGGCGTTGCAACCTATTTTATAACAAATAAGGGAATACTGCTTTTCGCTGAGTT
>JAFDXA010000025.1 GCA_018268185.1 Bacteroidota bacterium | reverse complement strand
TGCTGCCATTGATCAGAATGCCAATGATGTCATCACAATTATTAAAACTCAAAAATTAACTGATCGTTATACTCTTACTTATGACGAGTGTTTCAAAAGCGTCCGGGCACAAGTACCCACCATGAAACAAAACGATTTCAATAGGCTTTTAAGAGAGCGAAAGATTAAGGAGGATGAAAAATACTCTGCTTATAATTTTAGATGCCAGAGGCATGAAGAAGAATTCAAGAAAAGTGGAAAAGTGAAGACCAGCACCCCTTCTCTTTACAATGAGGATTGTGTAAGATACTTGGTGGAAGAACTTCCAAAGTTCCTTGGTGGATAATTTCTGATCATTCGGGAAGAGGAAATCCGGAGATTACAGGAAATTTTGTGCATGCTAAAACTCAACTAACTCGCTTCCTCGACTGACAACGAAGAGTACGTTTTCAATATTTACGAAGAACCAAGGGCAGCGATAAAAACAGCCACGGTCATTAAATCAAAGACTGCAAATGAAAATACTGATGGAGGGAAAAAGAAAAAGGCAGCAAAGCGTAAATCTCTATCAGATCGACATTTCAGAAAGATGCAACGTAAGCCGATGACGCAGGAAATGAATTAGAATCATAACTTATATGAAAACATCCCTTGTTGTAGCACTTATCATTTTGATTTCGAATCAAAGTTTTTCGCAAACGGCTGCTGAGCAAACCCCTCAAGGTAAGACCGCCCGAAAAATTCTAATGGACAATGGAATTAAGACGGAATGCTATACAGTTACTCAGACTCCGCAAGGGCTAATCATTGGAAGTCGCACTGAATCCAATATTCCAGTGAATTATCTTTTTATAAAAGAAAAGCATCTTAATAAAATTGACAAATTGGAACGCTATATCGTTTTAGGTTATTCCCCGGTGAAGGGTGATCTTCTACTAAGTAAATATGATTTCAATCGTAACGGGGATTCAATGAGCCACGAAATACTTACCTACAATTTAGAGACCAAACAGTTCAGGACGCAATGTGATTTTGGTTGGGTATATGGCTCACCTCATTACACTGAAAGCTACGACAGCATTATTGTTATCGTTAACGAAAAAAATTCTGATGGTATTGGTAGCCATGCCGGGAAGAGAATCGTAAAAGTGAAATAGGTTTTAGGCAACTATCATGATTCCCAACAAGCATACCATGAGTAAAAACTATCCACGATCACTTGCTGGACTCTACTCGATACATTTGAGCGACCAACTTTTAATACCTGTCCGCCTGATTGACACGAAACCGAATGATCATCTATTAGAAGAGATAAGGTTTGATACAAATCAAATCGGCACAGCAGTTTTTGAAAACGGAATTAGTGTTTCTTTCGATGCGAAATGGGATGGGGTTACTGACTGCTACTCATTTACATTCAACGGAGCAGGGCATGTTTTTAGCACAAAAAAGGATTTAGGAGAAGTGCTTAACTACGTGGATGTCATGAGCATCACGGACTTTGATCCAGGGGATTTAGACAATTGCAAGTAAGTTGATCGCCTTAACCGTACCAACATCTTAAGATTTTGTCGGTCTCATCTAATGCCTGAACTGCATTTCCGTTAAAATGAACCGGAAATAGAGCGAAGGATGAACATAAATTTGTAGGAAAGACCTGCTGCACGTTTTCGATTCTCACAACTCTCTATGAACTACTGATTGCATGAATTGGCAACGGTTATTTTTGAAATTAAAAAAATTCCAAAAATAAAATTTTCGAAAACGGAAAGTTGGCTTTAAAAAGCCTTGCCCAAAAGAATTGGTTCGTTCGAATAGACTATTCCTGTAAATATCTTGAATGTACCACCAGCACCTACCCCCCGGCATCTCCCCGGACGGCAGTACCGTTGACGGGATACCCTTACCACCGGGGACATCTCCGCATCCGGTAACGGAACGCCTAAACGTATCCCCCACGCAAGATGATTACAGTCAAGATTTCTTTCTGAAACTCTGCGACTATAAAATATTATAACAGTGATGACGGCAACGGAGTGACTATAGAAAGTAAACGGTTGATGATTTTACGAAAACGGATCAAGTGATTGACAACAATGATTATCTTGATGGATATTTTCGAAAACGGTAACCTCCTAAAAAAGTACCCGTTTTACAGAGAAATCAGACGGATTACGACCCAAACTACGGCACTTAAAATTGGGAGTCTTTGAAAAGTGTGTTTTTGAATTGAAACAGGGGATTTTTGGGGTTAGGGACAAGTCTAATCTGATCCCTAATCTCGGCATTCGGTAACGTCAGTCACACACAAGAAGCGTACGGTCATATGACATTCTGTGAACCGGCAACGGAGTGAAGAGAAACGTAAACGGATTGATGACTTCTGAAACGGATCACACAGATTAGGCAACAATAATTATCTTGAAGTTGTATCTCCGAAAACGGTAACTCGACTTATCAATTGGGTATGCCAAAAGCGAATTAAAGTTAGAGTATTGTTAGAGTATTGAGGGCTTGAAATAAACCTTTGAGCCAATATCTCCGTTAAAAAACATTGAAAAAAGGCTCAAAAAGGCTTAAAATTCAAATATTGCAGTCTCAATAGTGATACTTGAAAAGTGGAGCTGCAGG
>JAFDXA010000259.1 GCA_018268185.1 Bacteroidota bacterium | reverse complement strand
TTGTTCCTTGTTGGATATTTCTTCGATTTGAAAATATAAAAAAGAGGCAATTGAAAATTTGGAAATAAGTATGTGTTCCTTCGTGCCTTTGTATCTTGGTGGTCCTTACTTCTTCATTCAAAATTCCTTGTTCCTTGTTGGATATTTCTTCGATTTGAAAATATAAAAAAGAGGCAATTGAAAATATGGAAATGAGTGTGTGCTCCTTCGTGCCTCCGTGTCTTGGTGGTCCTTACTTCTTCATTCAAAATTCCTTGTTCCTTGTTGGATATTTCTTCGATGTGAAAATTTGAAAATGAGTATGTGCTCCTTCGTGCCTTTGTGTCTTGGTGGTCCTTACTTCTTAATTCAAAGTTCCTTGTTCCTTGTTGGATATTTCTTCGATGTGAAAATGTGGAAATGAGAGGGTGTTTCTTCGTGCCTTCGTGTCTTGGTGGTTCTTACTTCATCATTCAAAATTCCTTGTTCCTTATTCGATATACCCTCTCCTCCCTCCGTACCAGCTCCAATCTCCCCAAAACAATCCCTTTTTTTCATAAATTGTTGAAGAAATTTTACATTTCATATCCGGGCTGATAATAAGAAATTCATGAAAAGCCGCCCTTTTTGCCCAAAAAAGCCATAAAAACACCCAAAAACAAAACAAAAACGGCCCAAAACAGCCGGGTCTGTTTGTAGCAATTTTTCCAATAGTCACAAAAATTGCTACAAAGTCAGCACACAGTTTTTTTTGTAGCAAAAATTGCCTTGACGTTGAATTTTGCTACAAAAAATCACCTACAAAATCAGTACGTTATGAAGAAAAATCGCTTAAAAAACATCAAAAAAGCTACACTTAACAGCGAAGTAAGGCGTAAACTCGGGGTAACCCAGGAACAGCTGGCTTTGATCCTCGGCATATCCCGGGCTAATGTTTCCCTGGCGGAGTTGGGAACGAGGTTCCATGGTTCGGAGTCGAGCACTTGGCTGGCCGGGATGTACATGGAATTTTACGAATTGGAAACGGGCGGCCGCTCGGCATACCGGTCGCTGGAAACAAGGTTATTCCTCAATGAAGCTTACCGGAAAGTGTTGCCCGTTATGAAAACACAGGAACAGGATTGCCGCCGGCGTTTGAAAGAGCTCAAGCAGGAGCTGACAGCGTTAAAGCAACTGGCCCGTGATAGCGAACATGCCATCATTGTACTAACCACGGCGGTTGGCCGCCTGCAGGACGATGGAACAGCATTAACCAAACAGCAGGAGCGGCAGATTGCCGGTATAAACCTGCTCAAGCAAAAGGCTTACGACCGATTGCTCACCTGCTGGGAGCCCGAACAGGCCAAACTGCAGGCAAAGATCGAAGCGCTTACAGGAGAAGCTAGGGCGCTGCGGAGATACCGGCTCGGGGTGGAGAAAACGCATAAGCCTGTAAAGAAGAAGAAATAAGGGGTTGAATGTTGAATACCGAACAGGGAATTTTGAATGATGAAGTGGTGAACCTCCCGGTTTAGGTTGGCATTTCAGTAACTATGACCTTGCCCCCCACATAGTAAAAAAATGAATACCCCCTATTGCATCGGTTCGTGTCTCACGAACCGGAATGAAGATGTGCAATTAATGCCGCTTGATTCGTGCAGACACAAACCAAGGCGGAGGGCCGGAGATTAAATAAACTGTTTATATTTAAATGATAATTTGCACAAAACGAAAAGATTAATCCATGCCACTTTCCTGGAACGAAATAAAAAGCCGGGCAACCGCCTTTAGTAAAGAATGGGCCGATGAGAGCAGCGAAGATGCCGAAGCAAAATCATTCTGGGATGGCTTCTTTAATATATTCGGCATCAGCCGCAGGCGGGTGGCCAGTTTTGAACAGCAGGTAAAAAAGAGCGATGATAAAACAGGCTTTATCGACCTGCTCTGGAAAGGCGTTATCCTCATCGAACACAAAAGCCGGGGCAAAGACCTCGACAGGGCCTATCAACAGGCAAAAGATTATTTCCCCGGCCTCAAGGAAAAAGAACTTCCCCGTTATATCCTCGTAAGCGATTTTGAACGCTTTCGCCTGTACGATCTCGAAGAAAACCAACACACGGAATTTAAGCTGACCGACCTTGTAAACCAGGTTCAGCTTTTTGGTTTTATTGCGGGTTATCAGAAACGCAGTTATAAAGAACAGGATCCGGTAAATATTGAAGCTGCCGAACTCATGGGGCAGTTGCACGACAAACTCAAAGCCATCGGCTATGAAGGGCATCAACTGGAATTATACCTCGTTCGCCTACTCTTCTTACTCTTTGCCGATGATACCAATATTTTTGAGCGTGGTATTTTTAACGATTACCTCGAACTGAAGACCAATGAAGATGGCGCCGACCTCGCTGCCCATCTTTCACAGGTTTTTGAAATACTCAATACGCCCAAAGAAAAACGGTTAAAGAACCTTGATGAAAGCCTTGCCGCCTTCCCTTATGTAAACGGTAAACTGTTTGAAGAACACCTGCAACTGGCGAGTTTCGACAGCGAGATGCGCCGCATACTGCTCAACTGCTGCCTGCTCGACTGGGGTAAAATATCTCCCGCCATCTTCGGAAGTCTTTTCCAGAGCGTGATGGATGCAAAGGCCCGCAGAAACCTGGGGGCACATTATACCAGTGAAAAAAATATACTCAAACTCATTAAGCCACTCTTCCTGGATGAACTCTGGAAAGAATACGAAGCCGTAAAAGACAGCAAACCCAAACTGCAGAAGTTTCATGATAAAATAAGCAAGCTGCGTTTTCTTGATCCGGCCTGCGGTTGCGGCAACTTCCTCATCATTGCTTATAGGGAACTGCGCCTGCTCGAAATTGAGGTTATCAAAACCCTGCTCTTTAAACATGAAAAACTGCGGGCCGAAGTAGCCGCCGATGCCGGTATTGATGTGGGGCAGTTGATCAAATGTGATGTAGACCGTTTTTATGGAATAGAATATGAGGAATTCCCTGCACAGATAGCCCAGGTAGCCATGTGGCTGATAGACCACCAGATGAACCAGCTCGTGAGCAATACCTTTGGCGAATACTATGTGCGCCTGCCCTTACGTAAAAGCGCAACGATCAAGCATGGAAACGCTTTGCGGATAGATTGGCAAAGTTTGATTGATCCATTGCCATGGGAGAAAGTAGAACCACGTTATCATTATATTTTGGGTAATCCTCCGTTTATTGGAAAGCATTTACAAAATGCAGAACAAAAAGCAGATATGGAATTACTCTTTGCAAAAGTTAACGGTGCAGGAGTTTTGGATTATGTTGCTGCCTGGTACATTAAAGCAGCAAATTATCTTCAAAGTGCAAATAAGGTAGAGGAGAAAGGCCTTTCAAAAACTAAAGTCGCCTTTGTGAGTACTAACTCAATATCACAAGGAGAGCAGGTTGGAGTCCTATGGAATGAGTTGTTTAATCAGTACCACTGCAAAATTCATTTTGCACACAGAACATTTAAGTGGGGTAATGAAGCGAAGGGTAACGCCGCAGTACATGTTGTAATAATAGGATATTCCAACTATGATTTAAATGAAAAACTGATCTATGAGTATGATGATATCAAGGGTGAGCCGCATGAACTGAAAGTAAAAAATATTAATCCATACTTGGTAGAAGGGCGCGATATTTTAGTTAATTCAAGAAGCAAAGCTATTTGTAATGTTCCAGAAATAGTGTGGGGAAATAAACCCGTAGACGGAGGGAATCTCTTATTTACTGATATTGAAAAAAAAGATTTTTTAGCTAAAGAACCAAAAGCTAGTAAGTTTTTTAGACCATTATTAAGTGCGAAAGAATTTTTGAATGGAGAAAATCGGTGGTGTCTTTGGTTAGTCGAGGCTCAGCCAAATGAGATACGTGAAATGCCTTATGTTTTAGAAAAAATTAAAAAAGTAAAAGAGATGAGAGAACAGAGCGTTGATGAGGGAGCAAGAAAACTAGCATTACGTCCATCTCAATTTAGGGACACAAAAAATCCTAAGAGTTTTATTTTAATTCCAAGTGCTACTTCAGAAAATAGAAAATATATCCCTTTTGGATTTTTTAACGAGAATTACATTGCGAATAATAGCTGTCACATGATACCTGACGGTCAGTTGTTTCATTTTGGCGTCATTACATCTGAAATGCATATGATTTGGGTGAAGAATGTTTGTGGTAGGTTAAAAAGTGATTATAGATATTCAAAAGACATAGTCTACAACAATTTTCCCTGGCCCGAAAACCCAACCGACAAGCAAAAAGAAGCCGTTGAAAAAGCGGCGCAGGCCGTATTGGATGCAAGGGCGCAATTTCCCAACAGCAGCCTGGCTGATTTATATGATCCGAATACCATGCCACCGGCATTGGTAAAAGCGCACCAGGCTTTGGATAAAGCCGTTGATCTCTGCTACCGGAGCCAGCCATTCCCCAACGAAACAAAGCGCATCGAATTTCTATTTGAGTTGTACGACAAGTACACGGCGGGGCTGTTTGTGAAAGAGAAAAAAGGGAAGAGGAATAAGGAATAAAGAACAAGGAACAGGGAATGAGGAAGTGGGTTTTGATTTGCAGCAACGTTTCCGGTACGAGGTGTTGCGTATTGGTTTTGCAATTGCATTGGTTCTTATCGCATCGGTTCCCATCGCATTGATTCGTGAGACACGAACCGGAATGATATGGGAAATAAATGTCGCTTGTTTATTGTGCAGGCAGGAACCAGGGAGGAGTGGGGAATGCTGAGGTTATAAAAAATAAAGATTTAATTAAACTCTAATACTGAAGATATGGGAGTAAAAACCAAAAGAGGTTTGTTTACAGAATCACTCGAAGGGATATCGAGAAACCTGTTTAAGGATCATAAAGAGATCATTACTGAGCTGATAGGCGATTCTTCCGGTATATATGCATTGTACGACGATAATGAATTGTACTATGTAGGCCGGGCATCGGATTTAAAGCGGAGGGTAAACCAGCACCTGAAAGACAGGCATGATTCTCAATGGACACATTTTAGTTTGTTCCTCATTAAAAAGGTAGATTATATAGGGGATATTGAATCTTTACTGGTTCGGATTGCAGAACCGGTTGGCAACAGGGCAAAACCAAAGGGACGAGATTCAAAGCAGTTGATAAAGAAATTAAAAAGCCTCATTCAGAAAAAACACAAAGAAGAATTGAATGAGCTTATTTCCGGCCGAACAATTAAGAAAGTTGTAAAAAAAGGAAAACAACATAGCTCACTGGTAGGCCTGGTGGAAAAAAGAACCCCGATTTACAGAACATACAAAGGGATTGAGTACAGGGCTTTGCTTACACCCAAGGGGCTGATTTATTTCCGGAAAAATCAGTTCAGTTCTCCAACAGCAGCAGCCAAAGCAGTTGTGGGAACATCGGTATCAGTTAATGGTTGGTATTTCTGGAGAATCAAAAATGCTTCCGGAGATTGGGTTAAACTATCGGAATATTGAGGGGGAGAATGTATTATTTTTTTAATCCTGAATGTTATATGCTAACAGAACAAGAATTCCTAAATGGACTAAAGCGGTTACCCACGATCATTTCAAGTAAAACGGGGAGGGCCTCTTACACAGATTTTAGAATCGAAGGAAATAAACTCTTTTTCAGGAGAAATATTCCTAAAACAAACTGGAGCCTCGAAATACCGGTTTTATACAATGTTTACAGAACACAAAAATTTATCAATACAACGGTTTTAAAAAAAATCACAAAAGGAAGAGTTAACTCTCCATCCGTTGCCATTTTACAGGCGATGGGTTGTATAGATAAAAATGGAATAAGAATGTAAGACCACCTCGCAGCAATATCTCCTATACGGGACGTTGCGTATTGGGTTTGCAATCGTGCCGGTTCCTGTCTCACGAATTGGAATGAGGATTTGAAAATGCCGCTTGTTTCGTGCAGACACGAACCAAGGGGCAGGGGAATGCAACTGAACACTTGAAAATATGGGACACTCTCCCAGACGCGAATTATAACGAAAGCATGAAGTTTAGAAACTCTTTAATCCTGATAAAATGAAAGATATTCATACATCGACTGAGAACAATGCTTATAAAGGGGAAGATAAAATTACAGCTGAAATTGCAAATAAGCTGGCATTTAATTATTTCACCAACTCTTTTGAAGATAATTGTGAACTTGAAGACTTCAAAAGTGCTGTAGAATATTCTCTAAATGATGCCAGCCTGATAAATGAGCCACCCGATAGCGTTAAGAAAAAGAGAATCCGCAATATTCTTATTGTGGGAGCCGGTGCCTCTTTTGATTCATTTTTTTCAATGCCTCTTGGCCGAGATATGAGGGACGAAATAAAGGCAAAATGCCTTATCAACATGCCGGATTTTTTCAAAAGCAAGTATGATTATGAAGAAAAGACCATAAAAGCTATTACCGGTAAATCTGAATTATCTTTTGAAAATTATCTTTCGCTTGTAAATAAACTTTTTTTTACGCCACAGGAACTCAGAAATGAAATAGCGGAAATGACGAAATTAAGATATGCTCCCTCCCTTTTCAATGAGATCGTGGCGCATATGCTTAAGCACAGTTTTTTGGATGTTGTGATCAACTATAATTTTGAAGAAACACTTGATCAAGCGATAGAAGACGAAATAGGCTCAGCGAATTACCACGAGATCCTGTTCGATGGCCAGTGCCCTTCCTTCAATGAAATTTCTAAAGGGGGTAGATTAACTACGCCCATTTACATTAAACCTCATGGCACAGGCAGGCACAAGTCTACTTTACGGTTTACAAACAATCACTACCTGGAATTACCGGCTGATATCAGGCAAATGCTGGAAAATTTATTGGAAGGTAAATTGGAAAACGAAAATAGTATATCCGAAATAAATTTGTTTGTTGTTGGATTTGCAATGGAAAGTTTCGAGCTGAATGAAATTTTAAAAAATTGCTTAAACAATAACGTTGAAACAACTTATAAAATATACCATATTGATTATGATCCGATTGGAATCAATAATCAAAAACTGCATTCTTTTTTAAAAGACATTGGTATAACAGAAGAAAAATTCCAAATAAAAGATGAGCATTATGAAATTTCGGATCGCTTATCAATAATACCCTTAAGCACAAATAACACTCAGGGTACTAAAGAGGATCGCCTTTTTATCTCCCCATTAAGCAAAATGTTCAGTTTGATCTGGCGTAAAGCACAAGATGAATTTAAAAAACCTTATAAACCAAGGAGTATTGCCAAACATGAAATTATTTATTATTTATTGTGCGATAAAGCATTAATTCCAAATAAAGAAATTAAGGAGGGAAGGAATACCCTTTTTAAAAAGTATGATAATTTTGAGAGTGAAGAAACAGTGAATTATTTTCGGGATCGGGCTCTCATAGAGATTGCGATTTCATTTATAAGAAATAAGGGCATAGTTGATATTATTGAATTGCTCAAAGGGAAACCTGGTAAATATCATGAACTGTATTTAAAAGTATTTCATAAGTCAAAGGGAAAAGGAGCTCCGAACTCAATCTTTGACCTTGTTAATAGCTTGCTTATAGCAGAGGAAGATGGAGCGGATATTTTTTCCGGGATTAATAACCTGGTAAAGCTCAGGGGTAAAGATGAACAGAAAGAGGAAATAAAAAAGGTTATTAATAAAATTAAATCTGATTCATTCTATGGGAGTAAGGCCGGTTTTGCAGACAGAATTCAGTTGCATTATGAAAAATCATTGGAAGATGAGAGCCTTCTTCTTCCTACATATATCATGGTTAAGCTTTTAAATTCAGATTTTCTGTCTGAAAGAACCAAATGCCATGTTAGCGAAAACTTCGCAAAGGAAGTTTTTAATAGCCACCCGCCTGGGTCAGACCTTTACAATAAAAATATTTTTTTTCTGGATGAGCTTTTCAGGTTATTCCAAAAATCCTATCAATCGCATTATTATATTATAAATCCCAGAGAAAGAGATAGCATTCATAACATGTTTGAAACTTATGAGCGTAAAAACACCCTTCATACAAACCTGGCTTTTGATCTTCAATTCAGGAAACTATTGGAACAAGATTGGGATATAGCACTTATAGTTGCAGAACGCGGAGCCTTCCTGGATTTAATAGAGGATGAAAAAGATCAGTTTAAAAATAAACGAATATTTCTGATCTGTAGTTCTGAAGCTTTATTGCCATATTCAACTGACGAAGTAAATAGTTTCACTTACTCTGACCTGAAAAATAGATTTCGTAAAAAATTTTCAAACCTAAACTTACTAGTTACGCCTTCGCGTGAACACAATCATCACATGGCAGTTTTTTTAAAATTTAACAATTCTGGGCAACCGAATAATAACAAACTTCGATTGTATGATAGTTCTAGTTCTTCTGCCTTCGATTTTCTTTTATTAGATGCTATTTACCATTTCAGAATGAGCTTTTCCAATAGTATTGATCCGATTGTAATAAAATCTAATCCATGCAATAACGACAATGCTCCTGGGCCAAGTAAAAATATCAGGGATTATGCCAAACTTATAAATTTATTTCACCTCTTATTTATTAGATCGCTAGACTATATGAAGAGAATCAGTGAAGAGCTATTCCGCGATGATGTGTTTATTTATCAAATGTTTCAATCACGAAATAGCAAAGAAGATTACAAACATTGGCCTCCGGAAACATATAGTAAGAAAACTAACGAGTTCCTGAAAATTCTATATGATTCATATAACCCGAAAGGAAGCGATTGAGAGAAAAAAGCCTCTTACTTCGTTATTTAGCAGCAACGTCTTCAGTATGGGAACTTCTTATGTGATTGCAACAGTTCCTGTCTCACGGATTGGAATGAGAATTTGAAAATGCCGCTTGTTTTGTGGAGACACGAACCAAGGCGCAGAAATTCGAATTCTGTAAATTTAAATATCGCCTGAAATATTACTCAGATGTCAGAAATGAACGAACTGAATTGGAAAAAATATGAAGCCATCACTAAGTACATTTATGAAACCTTAGGCCAGGCTTCGGGAGTTAAAATAGATGGATGGGGCCCCAATTGTAAGCTAATTGGAAAATCTGGAGTGCAGCATCAAATTGATGTGCTGACCTCTCATTCTGACGGAATTCATTCCTACAGAACTGCAATTGAATGTAAGTACTGGAATGAAAAAATAGATAAGGATATTATAATGAAAGTGTCTGAGGTAATTGAAGATGCCGGAATTGAAAATGGAATTATCGTGGCAAAAAGTGGATTTACGCAAGATGGGGTTAACTATGCAAAACACAAAAACATCAGACTTGTAGAATTAAAAGAAACTGATAACAAAGATCAGCATGGGAGGCCGGAAATAATTGACATCGCAACTTTGGAAGTCAAAACAACAATAACTCTACTAAGACCTGAAATATCAAACATCTTAATAGATTACGTCGACACAACTTACCAAGAGAAGGAAGAAATCAATATTTACAGGGATGTAGTTAAACTACCAAACGGGAATATGATTCCCCTTAATGAATATGCTAAAGTATTTCAAGAGGAACTGCATACACAAAATCAATTATTTCAACCAATATCGAAAAGTTATGAAATTAATGAGGGGATATTAATTAATAAAGGGACAAATACTTCTGCCAGAATAAAAAGACTAAACTTCACAGGGATGTTAAAAAGAGTTGACTCAAATCAGAACAGAAAAATTTCATTTGTTGATCAGGTTTGGTTGATCATGAGTGCACTCTTCGAAAAAAAGACTTTTAAAATTACCGAGAATGGAATAATTGTGCAGGACAGGAAATAATATACACTTCACTTATTTCCTATTGCATCGGTTCATGTCTCACGAACCGGAATAGAGATGTTAAATAAATGCCACTTGTTTCGTGCAGACACGAATCAAGTCCCGGGGAACTTGTATCTAAAGTTCAGGCAATAAAAAAGAGTGTAAAAATTCCACTCTCTTGTTAACCCAGTCCTCCCAACGTCGAACTAGATTATAAAAGATTTGAAGACATTAGGGAACTTTGGGTGATAATACCTGCAATAAGTGGTAATTAAAAGTTCAACTTTTGTAAGTCCCAGCTACCATTTTTCAATAAAATTAAATAATCCTACCAGGGGCCTCCAAAGTATAAAGAGGAATTAGAAATCTTAAAATTTGACTCATATCCGAATTATATAAGTCAAAAAAAGCTTTTTTTGACTTATATTTGATTTAAACAGTTCAAAAAATGCCTTTACTGCCATTGCCTATAAAGCAGGATCTGGAAACCAAACCAGTGCTAAAAAAACTGGCCCAGACGCATCGGTCATTGGCAGAGTTGAAGGGTATTATTACCAGCATTCCCAATCAGGCTATTTTACTGGAAACCTTAACCCTGCGGGAAGCAAGGGAAAGTTCGGCCATTGAAAACATCATCAGCACCTTTGATGAAGTATACCAAAGTAATTTATTCAGCAACATCTTTGCAAGCCCGGCTGCTAAAGAAGTACACCAGTATGCGGCGGCATTAAGAAAAGGGTTTGAACTGGTAAAGCAACATCAGTTATTGACCAACAACCATATCTTACAAATTCAGGAAGTGGTGGAACAAAATAAGGCTGGTTTCAGGAAACAGCCTGGTACAAAACTGATGAATGATAAAACCGGTCAGGTGGTCTATACACCTCCGCAAGACTATAACACTATTCTGTCGTTGATGAATAATTTAGAGACATTTATCAATGATGATAATATAATGGATGCAGACCCTTTGGTTAAAATGGCCATCATTCATCACCAGTTTGAAAGTATACACCCTTTTTATGATGGTAATGGACGTACGGGACGAATCATTAATATTTTATACCTCGTACAAAAAGGGTTGCTGCACTTACCGGTATTATACCATAGCCAGTATATTATTCAGCACAAATCAGATTACTATCGCTTATTGCAGGAAGTGAGAGATGATGGTGAATGGGAAGAATGGATATTGTTCATGCTTGATGGAGTAGAAAAAACCGCTGCTGCATCCGTTACATTAATTACTTCCATTAAAGAATTGATGCAGCAGTATAAGCAGCAAATACGCAATAACTACCCCAAACTGTACAGTCAGGATTTACTCAATAACCTGTTTAAGTATCCTTATACCAAGATTGAATTTTTGCAAAAAGATTTGCAAATCAGCCGCAGTACAGCCATCCGTTATTTAGATACTTTAGTAAAGGCTGGTATCTTAACCAAGCACAAAGTAGGCAGGGATAATTTTTTCCTCAATGCAAAACTTTTTGGGTTGCTGGCAGGTAATAAATAATGGAAAATCCGGAAAAGATTCAACTTTTTTGCTAAGGATATTAAACATTTTTAATGGACACTTTAAAAAATAAGAGGTCTTTTAAAAATCAAACTCGCTATCCGGTTGAAAAGCATCATCATTCAACATCCCCAAAAAATAAAGTCCTCTTTTGCGGACAATAGAGGACTTTACCCACTAAAAATTGACAAGTAGCCCCGACAAGAATCGAACTTGTATCTAAAGTTTAGGAAACTTCTATTCTATCCATTGAACTACAGGGCCAAATCCAAACGCAACCGAATGGGTGATTTTGGGCTGGCAAAAATAGCGGTTTCCCGATAAATTTTGAAGAGATAATTTAAGAAACATTGTAAGAGGAGTTTACCGAGTAAATAATATGCCGTGAAATATGCAAGGATGATGTGGTAGCGCCGGCAAGAATCCCTGCCTGACTGCGTCATGCAGGCAGGGAACTTGTATCTAAAGAAAGTAATTTCTATTCCTTTAATTACAGGTCAATTCCAAAATCATCCACCGGGCGGTTTTGAGATGCCGAAAACATCGGTTTCCCGATAAATTTTGAAGAGATAATTAAAATATCCCACTACAAAAATGCGCTCTTCATCATTTTACAACAATCTTATCGGTATAAATCACTTCATTTCCAGTGCTTACACTGAGTTCATAGCTGCCGGAAGGGAAAGATGCTTTCAGCTTTATCTTTTCAATTGTTTCCGCACTGCTTGCATGTAAAACGCTGCGATAAAGCACCTGTCCGTTGGTATTGGCTATTTTAATATTGTAATCAGCACTGGCCCCTGCTGCAAAATGCAACTGAAGCTGCTTGCCCATAACCGGGTTCGGGAATACGTTGATCTTTCTTTTCCGGTTTCCTGCAACCGGGAGATCCGAATTGCGACTGCCGGAAGAGCTCTTTCTGAAAACGATCCTGAAGCGATCGGGATTATAAGAACCGGCTATGTTTTCAACTGAAAAAGCAACCAGGGTTGTTCCGTTCAGGTTGAGCACCCTGCTCGTTTGCAGATAGCTGTCTTCCAGGTATGCTGCGAGGTCGTCATCCCGCAGATCTTTGGCTGTGATCTCAAATTCATATTGCTGAACTTTTACCTGGTTCATCCGCAGGAACACCGTATCTCTCCGTTGGAACGGCTTCCTTCTTTCAACAGACAGGAACAGGCTTCCTTTCCTGATGGAAATATTTTCGCCGGTATTATTCAGTTTCCTGGCATCCTGTATATCTACCTGGTTTGAATATGATTCACCACACTGCACCCGGTTGCCATCGATCAATACTTTGGTCCCGTTCACAACAGCAAACATTTTAATGGTAAGCTGTTTCTGGCTACTGCTTCCCGATTCTCGGGTTACAATGCTGCTGCCATCGGTTTTACAATCTTCGGTGAACTTCACCGTACCGGGCGCAAAGGGAGCACTTACAAAAAATGCCTGGCCCGACTGCACCAGCTTGTTGGTAGGACCATAACTGCCTCCACCCGGGGTAACATCGTATGTGGCTCCATTGCGGGTCAATGTCTGGAATCCGCCCAACCCAAATACGCTGTTTCCAGCCGTTGTAAGCAAAGGATCCCATAGGTAGAAGATATCCTGTACACCACCGCCACTTTCATTCAGCGTAAGTTTGGTAAGATCTATTGCTGATGCATAAGGATTACCAACGGAAGCAAAGTTCAATGGAGGCAATCCACCTGCTATTGCCATTACCTGCGGCGGATTGGCCGGTGTGAATAATGTTCCTTTTGTTCTGAGTACGGTTTCTGTGGCCGGTGCGCCGAATGTTGTTACAGAACGGTCACCCCTCACAAAAAGCATATAACCTTTTGCATTGGCGATCGGCATGGCCGTACTTGGAATGGCATCGTAAGCGCCGGTTGCGGAATTGTACACTTTTATAGACGGGCCGTTGGCCGAGAACAGGTCGTAACCCGGTTCAGGATGGTTGGTCGCATTGGCAACATTGCTGGTGATCTGCGTTCCATATCCCGGTACAGGATTGCTGTTGGGAGCGGCTGATCCTTCCTGCCATGAATCTTTTATTGATTGACCGGAGGTTGGTACACTGAGCAACTGCCATGCTTTGCTGTGATTGGGAATATAACGTTCAACAGTAGCCGTTCCGGTAAGTGTTTTGCCGGTCATGTTTCCAAGCCATGCTGTTTCTGTTGCAGTTGATTTGAAAGTAAGAAAATCGTTGGTATTTAATTTCAGTCCGTCCGGGGAGAATGTTACCGAACGGTAAATATCAAGCGTGCCATTGATGTCAACACCTGCAGCCGTTGTATTGCCGATCACCAGGTTGTTGAGTGCATTGTTCTGGAAAAGATTGGCCGGGATCTGTTGTGAGGCTGTTCCGTTCATTTCAACAGTTCCGTTGATACCATCAATCGTTCCGGCTGTATGATTGATTACTCCATTGATCTGTATGGTTCCGTTGCTTAATGTAAGTATGGGTACATTGTTGATATCCGGTGCGTGCATATCCAGGTTTCTTACAGCCTGCGTTGTTACGATCGTTGGCATGTGTGTAAAGCCTCCCTTGATCAGCACATCGGTATTGCCATCAGGCACCACGTTGGTCTCCCAGTTTTCGGGCACCAGCCAGTCTATAGAAACCCTGCCTACCCATGAGCCGTAGTTTGGTTTTATCCATTCATCAGCACCCATGTCGGGAGAAATTACACTTCTTGTTGTGTTGTCAATATCAATTGCAATACCGGCATCTGTTCCCCTGTCGCCCAGGTTAACGCCATTGCTTACATTGGCCGGATCAATATGAAGATCTGTTGCTGATAAATAAACAGGTGTGATGTTGATTGAATTGATATTGCCGCCGAATCCTGTGCGGATGTCAACTATCCCGGGAAGGTCTGTAGCATTTACATAGCCAAGGCTTCCGCTTCCGGTATAGTAATCATTGTAATCGATGTTTGAAAAAACATTTGCATTCGCCGTTGATTGAATAGTATAATGACTGCCGGACTGTGTTTGTATGTTTCCAAAAATATTATTCCTGAGATCAATTGCACCTGCTTCCGTCACCAGCGAAGTAATGTTTATGGCTGATGGATAGCCCGCAATATCCTGGTTGGTATTCAACACTGCGGTGTTGTGATAAATATTATAACCACTTCCGCCGTCAACAACAATTCCATAACCATTGTGTTGAGGTAATCTTCCTGCCGTATTTCCATAAGCCGAAATACCGGAAACAAAATTATTCACAACCATTACCTGTGCACTGCTGATACTGGTTGAAAGATAAATGCCGTTGGCTCCCAAACCGGCACTGTTGCCCTGCCTGATATCTGAAATCGTGTTGCCGGCAATCATGATATCAGATGAAGCGCCATTCACGGTAATACCGGATACAGTTGCAGTGCCGCTGTTGATAATCCCAGTGATAGTGTTGTTTTGTACAAAACAGAGCGACTGACCATTTATAAGAATACCTGTATTGGTTAGTTTATCGCTCACAATTGCAGAGCCGATCGAATTACCGGTTATCTCGTTCGCCTGGTCGGGCCCTCCACCTAATAACGCAATACCTGATTGCGCTTTACTGATGACATTATTAATAAACCTGTTGTTGTTGTTTTGAGCATCACTAACACTACCCGGTATAGATCCACCACTCATGATGGCAGTGCTGGTAACGGTATTGCCGATGATATTACAATTCATGATCGCATCCTGCGTTGCCCCATCAGCTGCGTTCGGGCTGTAGAAACGGATCACATAACTGTCGGTTGCAACGGCAGCGCTTGTTGTGATGGTAAGATTACGGGATATACCTCCGGCAGTATTGCTTCCATCAATGCTTACATAATCTGCCCCCGCAAATGCAATTACGGCTGTATCGTTGTTGCCGGTGATCACAGGGTTATTACCCACAGCTGGTTTTATAGTAAGGGTATTGATCGCACTTGCATAAATATTACTCTTGATTTTGATCGGGAAAGTTTCTGCTGAATTATAAGCAGCATCAGTGAGCATGAAGATGATCGGTCCGTTTATGCAACGGGTATTATAAGCATTAACTGCCGCAGTAAGTGTGGTGAAGTTCCCTCCAGCGCCAACAGTATAGGTTCCGCTCATGGGAGCTGTATTGTTTATCGTTACAGGAATTGTTCCGGTACAGCCGTTGGCATCTTTTACCCTCACCAGGTAACTGTTGGCAGCAAGGTTTGTGAATGTTGCACTGGCCTGGTAGGTAATACCATCCAGTGAATAAGTGTATGGACCAACACCGCCGCTGCCTGTTGCAGTGATGGAACCATTGGAATTTCCGCAACTGGCATCAACAGCTACAGCCGTTACAGAAGGAGCAGCATAAGCAGTTACCGTAACTGAAGTTGTGCTCGTACATCCACGGGCATCTTTTACCGTTATGGTATAAGTACCCGGAGGTACAGCCGTGAACACATTGCTTGATTGGAAGGTTACGCCATTACGGCTATAAGTTAAAGGATTCGTTCCTCCTGTTGCAACTGTCGTAATGCTTCCGTCGCTTGCATTGCAGGAACTGCCGGTTGCGGTTGCGGTAACACCCGGGCCTGCAAGATTGAGAACAGTAACAGGTAAAGTCCGGATGCATCCATTTACATCTTTTACGTACAGTGTATAGTTGTTGGCAGCAAGCGCAGAGAATAAAGTGCTGGCCTGGTAAGTTACGCCATTAACGGAATACTGCAGGGGGGCAGTTCCTCCAAGAGCTGCTGCTGTAATACTTCCATTGCTCAATCCGCAGGCCGCATTTACTACAGTAGCTGTTAAAGATCTTGGTCCGGCCGTATTGCCCACCAGTACAGATCTTGTTCTTGAACAACCCAGGGCATCTTTTACAGTTACCGTGTAAGTGCCCGGAGCTATGCCGGTTAAGATATTGCTCAACTGGAAGTTCACACCGTCTATGCTGTATTGCAAAGGAGCCGATCCGCCGGTGGCTGTAACGGTTATAACACCGTTGGCATTACCACACTTGGCGGCCGTAACCACGGTGGTAAAAGTTGGAGCAGCATTGTTACCGATGCTCACACCGGTTGTGCTAACACAATCGCGGGCGTCTTTTACATATACAGTATAGAATCCGGCAACCAGTCCGTTGAATACACCACTACTCTGGTACACCGTTCCATTCATACTATAGGTATATGGCGAAGCCCCCTGGCTGGCTATGGCAAAAATGCTTCCATCTGAGCCATTGCACGATGCCGCAACTGCAACTGCTGTTACAACTGGCCTTACCTGGCTTGTAATTGTTACCGACCTTATGCTAAAGCATCCTGCGGCATCTTTGATATATAAATTGTAAGTGCCTGCCGCCAGGTTGTTGAAAATATTGCCTGATTGAAATATGGTTCCATTGATGCTGTACTCATAAGGAGGAGTTCCGCCACTACCGGTAACAGTTATACTTCCGTTGGGAAGGCCACAGGAAGTTGGTTGTGTTACAGCCGTTGTTGTTGGGCCTGCGGCAGTAGTTACGGTGATAAACTGCACTGTTATGCAGCCGGCATCGTCAAGCACAGTAACGGTATAATCTCCGGCAGCGAGATTGGTAAATGTTCCGTCAGACTGATAAGCCCCGCCATTGATATTATACAGGAAGGGAGGCGTTCCCCCGGAACCTTCTGCAGTAATAGATGCATTGGCAGCGCCACAGGTACCCGGTGTTTGTGATACGGTAAGTGATGGGCCACCTATGGAAGGAACTACAACGGTTACTGTATCGAGGCAACCTCCGGGTGTTTCTGGAGGACCTGCATCAAAACTCTCATCATCTGCAAGAATGATATCATAAACACCCGGTGCTAAACCGGTGAATGTGTAAGTAGGATCGAATGTTATCCATGGCCCACCAATACCAGAAATGCTTGCATGATATGGTGTATTGGGGCCAATGCCCGTTAAAGTGATGGTACCATCACTGGCATTGCATGCAGAGCCTGTTACGGTTGCTGAAGCCGTGGAAACAGGTGCATTTATAATGGTGGCCACAATTGTTTTGGTACAGCCATTGGCATCTTTGGCGGTCACATAATAGGTGCCTGCTGACAGGTTTGTATAAAGTTGTGCTGCATTCGGAATAAAAGCGCCGAAATTCAAACTGAAAGTACAGCTGTTACAGTTTGCGCCATTTACCCTTGGATTGGTGATCCTCCCCAGGCTTGTATTGCATGGATAAGCATTTCTTACATTAACTGTAAAGGTTGATATGCCGGGGCCCGCTCCTGATGTAGTGATTGTTACCTGCTGGGTTACGATACATCCCAATGAATCTTTCAGGTAAACAGTATATGTTCCTGCGGCTACATTGATGAATGTTCCGGAAGTCTGGTAAACAGTTCCATTGATGCTGTAACGTAAAGGCGCCAGCCCGCCTGAACCTGAGGCGATGATAATACCATTGGCGCTGGCGCAGGTTGCATTGGTAGTGGTTACACTCAGGGTTGGGCTGTTGGCAAAACCAACAGTTGCCTGCCTGGAAACGATACAACCATTTGCATCCTTTACATAAACCGTGTATGTTGCTGATGCAAGTGCGTTGAATACATTTCCTGCCTGGTAGGTTACACCATCAAGGCTGTACTGCAACGGAGCCTGCCCACCCGTAGCTACAGCGGTAATCACACCGTTAACCGCATTGCATGATGTAGAAATCGTACTAACGCTGAGGGTTAGGCCGGCAACATTCGGCACAACAATGGTAAAGGTATTTCTGCATTGGTTGGCGTCTTTGACCGTTACCGTATAGGTGTTTGCTGCAAGTCCTGTAAATATATTGGAAACCTGGAAGGTAGTTCCATCAAGGCTGTATTGATACGGAGGTGTTCCGCCGGTTCCATTGGCGGTAATGGTTCCGTCATTCACACTGCAGGAAGCCGCAGTCATGCTGGCAGTAACCGATGGTCCGGCAGTTGCGGGTACAGTAACTGCTACTGCGCCGAGACATCCATTACCGTCTTTACCGAAAACAATATAATTGCCGGGAGCAAGACCTGAAAAAGTTCCACTTAACTGGTATGTAGTGCCTGTTATGCTGTATTGATAAGTTCCCACTGTTCCGCTTGCAACAGCGGTGATGGTTCCCGTATTTGAAGCACAGCTTGAAGCGGTGGCTGTAGCTGTAACAGTTGGCCCGCCTGTTGATCCTACTGTTACTGCTGCAGTGTTTGTACAGCCTGACGCATCTTTAACCGTTACGGTGTAAGCACCGGCTGTTAAGCCAAAAAATATATTGGAGGCCTGGAAATTGATTCCATCAATACTGTAAGTAAGTGGTGGGACTCCGGCAAGTCCTGTTGCAGTAATAGAGCCATTGGCATTGGCACAGGCTGCCGTGGTTGAAGTGGCAGTTACTGTAGGCGCAGGATTGTTTGCTATGGTAACTGCTACAGTTTTGATACAGCCCGCAGCATCCTTAACAGTTACAGTATAAGCACCGGGTGTAAGATTTGTGAACAGTCCGGATGCCTGGAAAATATTTCCATTGATACTGTAAGTCAGCGGTGCAAGTCCCCCTGTTCCAAAAGCTGTGATGCTTCCGTTATTGGTACTGCATGTTGCAGCTCCAGGCGTTGCCGTTAGGTTAGGGGCACTACCCGCAAGTATGGTTACAGTAGTTGCGTTGGTACAATTGTTGGCATCTTTTACAACAATGGTGTACAAGCCTGCAACAAGCCCGTTGAATGTATTTCCCAATTGGTAGGTTACTCCATTGTTGCTGGAATACTGGTATGGCGGAACTCCTCCAGTTGCTGTAATGCTTATACTGCCCACACTGTTTCCGCAGGTTGCGTTGGTGCTGCTGTAAGTGAGTGCCGGGCCATCTGCATTCAACACATTTACAGTGATGCTTGTCTTACATCCGCCTACATCCTTCACCGTTACTGTATAAATACCGGCAGCAAGCCCGGTAAATATATTTGATACCTGGAAGTTTGTCCCGTCGATACTGTAGGTATAAGGACCTGCAGAACCGGAAGCGGTAACATTAATTTGCCCCGAATTGTTTCCGCAGGTTGCATTCACCACGGTGGCCGACACGTTCGGACCGGGAAGTATAAAGCTTGTAGTACTTTGAACACCACTACAGGCCAGGTTTACCGTTGCATTGAGTGTATAGTTTGTATTTGGTTGAAGCGAATTGAATATACCTGTTGTGTTTGTTGCAACCTGTGTTGAGCCAGATAACAGAACATAGGTTACGGTAGAACCCGGCGGTGGAATCGGTGAAACGGTAGCCGTTGCAGATGCTGTTGCGCAATTGGGTACAACATTGATCGTATAAATATTATTGCCACAACTGATAGATGATACATCAAATGATGCTACAAAACCGTCGCCGCTTGCATAAAGCATTTTGGTTGATTCATTGTAAGCAAGATCATAAACAGACTTGGTAGTATAACCGGTTACTGTAATATCAGGAATGGCCGCATCTATAAAAGTAGAACCATCAAAATGATAAGTCTTGATGATGCCGTTCGCATCTCCCACATAAATATTATCACAGGCATCAGCAATGATACCACCCTGGAACAGGGCTGAGTTAGAAGTGGAGATCCCCGTACCCACCGTAGCGCCGGTTGTTTTATTAATGGCTCTCAGGTTCTTACCATCCCAATAGTAGAGATAAGAGGCATTTATTGAGAAAATATTGGCAGAATTATCTACCAGCGATGTTGCAAGGTAAGGCCTGTTGGCAGCTTCACTTAGTGTGTTGTATGGCGAGGAAAGATTCCAGGCGATGGATGCAGCACTGTAAGGCGCTGTATTCTTATAGAGCTTGTTATTTACTTCCGGGGAAAGAATGAGGGAAGCATAAGCAGTGTACATATCGTTATTGGAAGGATCGATGGTAAGATCAACAATATCCTGTCCGGCACCGGGTAAACCGGTAACATTCAGGGATGATATTGTTGTAGAAGGAGGTGTGAAAATTCCGAAGTTTACATTGGAGTTAATACCGCCTCCTGCGATCAATATCTGTGGAGTACCATTGTTGCACGACCAGTACATTTTCCAGTTCTCTGTAAAATTTCCATTGGGCGTTGTAATATAGTTATCGTACAAACCTGCTGTATTGATCCTGATTACCTGGAAACCTGTTGGATAATTAAATCCTTGCCCTAGATAGACATTGCCCGTAGGTTTATCAACCACAGAACCGCCGTAGTAGGGACCGTAATTCCAAACCGGTATAGAAAGGGTTCCGTTGAATGTCCATTGCAAAACCCCGGCAGCGTTGAATTTGGAAAGCCTGTTTGTGGTTGTTCCATCACCGCCCCCTGTTACATATACATTACCGGCATAATCAAAATCTACATCTTTCGCTTTGCCGGTGTTAAGGCCCGAAAGGTTTGAAGTAGATGATACGAATGGATCTATCACCAATGTTTTGGTATGGTCATAATCCCTGTTGAAAGAAAAGCTCAGATCCTTGCCAGAGAGTTTATATGTTGCTGCAGGAACCGGCACTTTACCTGCAATATCTTTTTCCTGGTAGTAGCAAACAGGTGCAGTGAAAATTATTCCATCAATGCCTGTGTTGATCGTGAGTTCACCTTTTTCATTTTGCTGCATTCTTTTTATATCACCATTGTACTTTGCCCTGATTACAGAAATATCTGCGCCGGGATGAACAATAAGGCTGTATTCAAAACCCGCCTTATTGCTTTTGTTGAAATGGTAAACGAGGTCAATGCCGGGATAAATATCATGGTAAGTGATCTTCTTGTATAAGTATGCCTTCTTTTGAAATACACCATAAGTGTTGTAGGCAGGTAACTGCTCTTCCGTAGTTGCTTTTGCATTTTTATCTGCCCCCAACCATTCCATCACCACTGTTTTATCAACTACTTTTCTTCTTTTTTCAATTTCCTGTTCAGGCAGGCCTTGTTTTTCAAGTTTTCTTTCTTCCTTTTTGGGAAGCATGCTGATCTTTCGCTGCAGGTAAATAAAACCACGGGAAGTAAAAAGCACTGGCATGCCGTTTCCTTCATACCCGTATTGAATGAGCCCCATGTCTTCATAGCCGTACATGTACTGGCCATACTGGCCGATATTTTCAACGAAGCCCGATCTTGTTTCAGAGGTAGTGAGCAGGTTGTTTACTTTACCTGTAATTGTGTGAGCAGGTTTTTGTGCCAGGACGCTGCAGGAGTTAGCAACGGCAAAGAGTAATAGCGCATGACGCAGTAGCCCACGGCAGCTTTTGCCTGAAAAGTTTCTCATTGTTCGGTAAACCTTGGTTTGTTGGTTATTGCCTTTATGTATTTACGTCAGGGCAATAAAATAGTTGCCTGACAATCTTTTGCTGGGCAGTTTAAAGAGTTTAACCACGATGCCTGACTCTATGCAATAAAGGCTGGTGATTTTTGCAGGGCTTACAAAGTATAATTTTTTTTTCTGATAGTCTGTGACTTGCCTGAATTATTTTGTAAATAAGTCAGAAACCCTGATATGACCGTATTTTCAACATCAGGCGGAGAAAACATTCATGGATCGACGAGGTTTGCCAAACTTCGGATATTTCATCCGTAAGAAGCAGACAAATTGTATCTTTGCAGCCCAAATTTTACTTATGAAGTGGTTGAACCTGCTTATTAAATATCGCCTCTGGATAGGGCTCTTGTTCCTGGCCCTGGGTATTTTCGTAAACATGCAGGCCGGTTTCTGGCCTTCATTTATCCTTTATTTTATCGGGATCGTTCTTATTGTTGGACATTTCCTGTTCGGTCCCATGCGCTTGATACAATCTGCTATGGAAGAGGGGGATATGGAGGCCGCTAAAAAAGTTGTTGATGGCATCATGTTCCCCGGTCTGCTCATCAAACCTGTTCGTTCTGTTTATTATACCATTAAAGGAAACCTTGCCATGGTTAACCAGGATTTTGATGGTGCAGAGCAGATGATGAAAAAAGGGCTGGCATTGGGTGGTGGGTCTCTCACAAAACAGGCAGAAGGTCCCAACAAACTTCAACTGGGTATGTTGAGTATGCAGAAAGGAGATATCAAACAGGCAGAAGCTTATATCCGCCAGGCGATCCGTGCCGGTTTGCCGGATAGTGAAAATAACGCTGCAGCTTACCTGCAACTCTGTTCTATTATGATGAATAAAAGAGAGTTCAGGGCTGCCAAAGAATATTTCAGGAAGGCAAAATCTTTTAAACCAACCACACCACAGATCGTTGACCAGATAAAGCAGATCGAAAAGTACATTACCCGTATGCCGGGATAATTTTTTTAAATACCAGATGTAAAGTTCAATATATTTGTGGACTGAAACCTTTGCCAACTAACTACCTGAACTTGTTTGGTATAATAATTGTCTGGCTATCCTGGTAATTTAATCCTGCTCTGAATAACTTTGAACAATCAATTAATCCTATGCACCCTGTGATGATCTTTTCATCATAAAAAATGAGCAATTGAACACACCTATCAGTTTTGCAAGAGAATCCTGGAAACAGGTTGACCTGGGAACAGGCTTCATCAATGAGTTCCGCCTGGAAATATCAGACTTTGGCCGCATCAGGAGTTTTAATCAACTGCACAGTGGCAAGATCCTGAAAGGATCCATGATCAATGGATACCGCATCATCAGGATAAAACTTTTCAAACCCCGCGACGAAAAAACAAACGAAACGCTGAAGCAGATGCAAGATGAGATCACTGTGCTATCAGGAACCATTGCAGCGATGAAGAAAAAGCTGGAGGATAAACAGTTTCGGGGCGAAGAAAGATTTAGCTACAAAGATCAATTGCTACAGGCAGAAGATGATCTCAAAAAATCAAAGGCGAGATACAAATCATTTTATGATACAGACCGAAAAAAACGCACCATCAACTATGCTGGCCTGATTCACCGGCTGGTAGCAGAGTATTTCATCCCAAGAACATCAGAAGACCAGTTATTTGTTTCTCATATAGATCACGATAAACTCAACAATAAGGTGAACAACCTTAAATGGATGACTGCTGAGGAAAAAAATGCACACCAGGCAAAAAGCCCGCTGGTTATTGAAGAAAAGAAAAAAAGAAAGCAGGCCGGGTATGAGGCCATCAAGAGTAAACTCACCGTTACCAAAGTGATGTACCTCAAAAAATTACTCAATGAAGGTGTGCCCGTACGAAACCTCGCCAAACAATTCAAGGTAACAGAAACGCAGATCATCCGCATCAAGAAAAACGAGAACTGGGCATCGGTTGAAGCGGCTAAATGATCTTACGGCAATGCCGGGTGGTTATTGTTTCCCAAATACCTCGTTGATCTTTTGATGCCGGTAATCAAAGATGTTCTCGAGTTTTCTTTTTACAAAAAGTACATGCGCCAGGTCGCCAAGTATCCATAAAGGAAGCTTGTAGTGAACAATGTCAGTCATTTCCATCCCGGTATCTGTCTGCCTGAAATGATGCTGGTGGTGCCATAGGCTGTAAGGCCCGAAGCGCTGCTCATCAACAAAGTACTTTTCCTGCTCAACATGAGTTATCTCTGTCATCCAGTAAAGTGGAATGGCAGGTATCGGGCTTACTTTGTATTCGATCACCTGGCCGGCATATATGTTACTGCCGTGATGTTGACTGATAATCCTGAATTTCATCGACTTTGGAGTGATGGACTGGAGGTTGGAAGGGTTACTGAAATAACTCCAAACATCCTTTATACCAGCCGGTATCAATTGTACCCGTTTTAAGCTATGCACTTTTCCCATACTTGCTTGAATAATATTGAAACGGCTTCGTGCCGGTTCATACAAACAATTATTTACAGGATATGTTCATCCTGCTCAATATCGGCTTTGTAAAACTATCTTTGGAATATGTCTCTTTATCGTGAAAGCCTGCAGCAGAAATTCAGGCAGGAATATGAAAAGCTGAATGATCAGCAAAAGAAAGCCGTTGATACGATCGAAGGACCGGTAATGGTTATTGCCGGACCAGGAACCGGTAAAACACAGATACTGGCCAGCCGGATCGGAAAGATACTGCTCGAAACAGATGCTGCACCGGAAAATATTCTCTGTCTTACCTATACAGATGCCGGTGTTGTTGCCATGCGCAAGCGGTTGCTGCAATTCATCGGGCCCGATGCTTATAAAGTGAATATTTACACCTTTCATGCTTTCTGCAATGACATCATCCAGGAAAATTTATCACTGTTTGAGAAGACAGCCCTTGACCCGATATCAGAACTGGAGAAGATAGAACTATTCAAGCAGCTGATTGATTCATTTCCCAAAAATCACCCGCTTAAAAGATACCGTGGTGATGTGTATTTCGAGATCAACAACCTGCAGGCCCTGTTCAGCAACATGAAGCGTGAAGGGTGGACGGCCGCTTTCATCAAAGAAAAGATTGATGAATACATAGCAAGTCTTTCTGCAAGAGAGGAGTTCATCTATAAAAGAAAATATAAAAATTTCAATGCCGGCGATCTTAAACAGGATAAAATAGAAGAAGAAAATGAGCGGATGGAAAAACTACGTGCTGCGGTGGATGAATTTGATCGCTTTCAGCAACTGATGCGCCAGAAGAACCGCTATGATTTTGATGACATGATCAACTGGGTGATCAGGGCTTTTGAAGAAAACAAAAACCTGCTGGCCAGCTACCAGGAAAAATATCAATATATACTGGTAGATGAATACCAGGATACCAGCGGAACACAAAACAGGCTGGTGGAGTTGCTGATCAGTTATTGGGATAACCCGAACATTTTTGTAGTTGGTGATGACGACCAAAGCATATACCGTTTCCAGGGCGCCAATGTTGAGAACATGTGGCAGTTCGCCGATCAGTATAAGAACGACCTGCTGAAAGTAGTGCTTACAAACAATTACCGCTCTACACAACCGATACTGGATGTTTCAAAATCACTCATCGACCGGAATAGAGAAAGACTTATCAATAAAATGGAAGGTCTTACCAAAGAATTATTGTCGAGCAACAAAGCCATCAGCAACCTTACACACACACCGGTGATCAGGGAATATGAAACGCAGCAGCAGGAGATGATCGGCATTGTAAAACAGGTTCAGCAACTGCTGGCTGAAAAAACACTTCCCGGCCGCATCGGCATCATTTATAAAGAAAACAAATACGGTGAAGAACTTGCCCTGTACCTGAAATTGCTGAACATTGATGTGTACAGCAAGCGCAATATCAATATTCTTGAACTGCCCCTGGCACAGAAGATCATTCTTATCTTAAAATACCTTTCGTCTGAACATTATATTCCTTTCAGTGGTGATGAAATGTTGTTTGAGATACTGCATTTTGATTGGTTTGCAGTGCCTCCCATGGAAATAGCCAAACTGAGCATCGAAGTGGCCGACAGGCAGTACGGCAACAATCCAACTTCCATCAGGAAACTATTGCAGGAGAAAGTTAACACGCCGCCTAAAGATCTTTTCAGTACCGGTATTCACGAGGGATTGAAAAAAGCATCCCGTGTAATGGAAACACTTATTGCCAAAGTTTCCAACCTTACCCTACAGCAGTTGTTTGAGAATATCATCAGGGAAGCGGGCGTGCTGAGTAGTATTATGCTGGCAGAAGACAAACACTGGCAGTTGCAGGTGATGATGGGACTGTTTGAATTCATCAAGGATGAAACACATCGTAATCCTTATCTCACACTCGAGCAATTGGTAAACCTTATTGAGCTGATGGAAAAGGAAGGCATCAGTCTGCCCCTGGTACAGGTAAGCGGGAGCGACAAAGGAATCAACCTCATGACGGCCCATGGCTCAAAAGGCCTCGAGTTTGAATATGTTTTTGTTGCCGGCTGTAATGCCGGTTTCTGGGAGAAGAAAAGAAAACCCGGAGGCGGTTATAAACTTCCGGACACCATGTTTGTATCCAATACTGCCACTACCGATGATGAAGAATTGAGGCGGCTTTTTTATGTAGCTCTCACGAGAGCGGAAAAACATCTGTATATCTCTTACAGTAAATTCAGGAATGATGGCAAAGAAATGGAGCCATCCATGTTCATTGCAGAGATACAGGATGTTCATAGTTTGCCGGTAGAGAAAGTGATCATTGATAAAGAAGTGCAATCGGATTTTGCAGTGTTGTCGTTCAACAAGCCGCAGGCACCTGAGATTGCAAAAATTGAAAAGGAATTTATACAACCGATCCTGGATAAATTCATCATGAGTGTTACTGCGCTCAATAATTACCTGAAATGCCCGCTTGAATTTTATTTTAAGAATCTCGTTCGTATTCCATCGCCAAAAAATGATGCGATTGAATTTGGTTCTGCAGTACATCATGCTTTGGAAAAACTGTTCCGGAAAATGTCTGCAGAATCCATGGATAAAGAAACCAGGGGTAATGCCAGCAATGAATTTCCGTCGAAACAGGAATTCATTGAGGATTTTGTATGGTATATGAACAGGCACCGGGAAAGTTTCACCAAAGAACAGTTCAAGCGGAGAATGGAATATGGTGAAGAGATACTGGGTAATTATTACGATAAGTACATCAACAGTTTTAATAAGATCGTGGTGATCGAATACAATATCAGGAATGTAGTGATCAACCAGGTTCCTATCAAAGGCAAACTTGATAAGATCGAATTTGATGGAAAATCAGTGAATGTGGTTGATTACAAAACCGGCGACCCCGATAAAGCATTGCCGAAGCTGAACGGCCCTTCTGATAAAGTACCCCATGGTGGCGATTACTGGCGGCAGGCAGTGTTCTATAAAATACTGGTAGATAATTTCAGGCAAAGGCAATGGAAAGTGATCAGTTCAGAATTTGATTTTATTGAACCTGATAAGAAAAAGAATTACCGCAAGGAGAAAGTACTGATTACCGACGCTGATATCACTACAGTAACACAGCAGATCACGCAGACCTGGGAGAAAATTCAGCAGCACGATTTTTATACCGGTTGTGGCGACGCAGATTGTCATTGGTGCAATTTTGTTAAGACAAACCAACTGGCAATTGCCCTGCACGACCTGGAAACAGAGGATGAGTAAGCACAAAAGTTTTAACGATTATCTGCCTGCTCATAGCTTAATTTCATGCAAATTTGCGCTTCATATACCTACATGCGAAAAAGTTTTTTATTTCTTTGTTTTATAGCCGGGTTTTATACCCTTGTCAGTTTAAACTGGGGTTGTGCCCAGATCAGTGCACCAACAGGCGGCGCTACCGATACTTTGCCTCCCAGGCTGGTAAAAGCGAATCCACCCATGAACAGTACCAATGTGAAAGGGAATAAGATCAGCCTTTCATTCAATGAATACATTGATCTGCAGGAAGTGCAGAATAACATGATCATATCACCGGTGCAGAAGAGTAATCCTACGGTTTCATTCAACCTTAAAACCATCAGCATAAAATTTAAAGACAGCCTGTTGCCGAATACAACATACAGTGTTGATTTTGGGAATGCCCTTAAAGACATCCATGAAGGAAATGTGTACAAAAACTTCACCTACGTTTTTTCAACAGGCAATACGATCGATTCACTCACCTTAAGCGGAAACGTATTGCTTGCAGAAACAGGCAAGGCTGATAGCACCCTCATGGTTTTGCTTTACCGTAACCTGGCGGATTCTGCTGTTCAGAAAACAAAACCCGTTTACATGACCCGTGTTGATGGCAAAGGCAGGTTTCAGTTTAAACATCTGCCTGCAGAAGATTTTCATATATATGCCCTCAAAGATGGTGATGGTGGAAAAACCTACAATTCCAAAACAGAACTTTTTGCTTTTTCAGATGAAAATGTAAATCCGGCTATTGCCGGGAAACCCGTTCAGCTGTTCGCTTATTACGAACAGAAGCCGGATAATAATAACAAAACAGTTTCTGTGCTTAAAGCTCCCGCCGAGAAAAAACTCAAATACAGCAATAACCTTGAAAGTGGTATCCAGGATCTTTTGCAGCCGCTTGAGTTCAGTTTCAACAATGCGCTGAAAACATTTGATTCAACCAAAGCAGTATTGCTTGATACCAATTGCAGGCCGGTTCAGAAATACACGTACAGCATCGACAGTACACAAAAAAAACTAACCCTGAATTATAGCTGGCAACCCGAAACTCATTTTGTATTCATCATGCCGAAAGAAGCCGTATTGGATTCTGCCGGCAATAACCTTTCCAAATCAGATACGATTCGCTTTGTAACAAAACGAACAGAAGATTATGGAAGTGTTGTGCTGCGTTTTTCGAACCTTGATCTTTCGATGCACCCGGTTATCCAGTTCGGGGATGATGAAAATGTGAAACTTTCTTTTCCTGTTACTGAAATGCAGTGGACCAATAAATTATTCCCTCCCGGTGATTACAGTGTGAAAATATTGTTTGATGAGAACAACAACGGGAAATGGGATCCGGGTAATTACTCCAAAAAAATGCAGCCCGAAAAAGTATTGAACCTGGATATGAAACTTTCCGTTAAGGCAAACTGGGATAATGAGCGGGATATCAAACTTTAAATTCTGAATGCTGAACAAGGAATTCTGAATGCAGCAATTCAATAACTTTTACATTCAACATTTCCTTGCGGATAAATTATCCTTTGTGAGCAATCAACTATCCATTCCCACATTTATCTTTGCCAAATGATTTTCTCCTCCTCACTTCTTGAGAATGCTGTTAATGAATTTGCCCGCCTGCCGGGTATCGGCAAAAAGACTGCATTGAGGCTGGTACTTCACCTGCTGAAACAGGATGAAACTGAAGTGGAGCGTTTCAGCGAAGCCATTGCAACCATGCGCCGGGAGATCAGGTTCTGTAAAAAATGCCACAATATCTCCGACCGGGAACTCTGTAATACCTGCAGCAACTCGATGCGAAAGCAGCAGATCATCTGCGTGGTAGAAAGCATCCGGGATGTGATCGCTATAGAAAGCACCCAGCAGTTCAACGGGGTTTACCATGTGCTGGGCGGCATTATTTCACCCCTTGATGGTATCGGTCCTGAGCAACTCAATATTGATTCCCTGGTAAAAAGGGTAACCGAAGAAAAAACGGAGGAGATCATTTTCGCCCTTAACCCTAATATCCAGGGCGATACAACCGTATATTATATAGGGCGTAAGCTTCAGGGGCTGCCGGTAAGGATCACTACCATCGCCAGGGGAATAGCTTTTGGCGGGGAACTCGAATATGCCGATGAAATGACCCTGGCCAAAAGTATCAGCAACCGCATACCGGTAGAACAATATATCAGTTCCGTTCAATAATCATCAACAGCCGTTTGAGCAGGGGCGATTCCCGGCTCTTGTATTTTGAGTATCATTTGGTTATTTTGTGGCAAGGCAACCATAATAACTGCATGGACGTATTAAGGGAAAACGATTCTCAGGATTTGAAATTTCTCGACGAGATCATAATTGGCTGTATTGAAAACAACCAGCGGGATCAAAAACTCCTGTATGAGCGGTATTATGGGTACTGCCTGAAGATCGTTTTTCGCTACATATTCAGGTACGACAAGGCTGTAGATGTTGTAAATGACGGCTTTGTAAAAGTATTCGGTAAACTCCACACTTTTCATTACGAACAATCCAGCAAGGTTGAAATGATCCTGATGGGCTGGATGCGGACCATCATGGTAAACACAGCCATCGACAGGCTGCGAAAAGATAATTTTATGCCCGAGATCGGTATTACCAACGAAGGAATATGGATCGAAGACAAAAGTCAGACTTCCGACCAGCAGGTGCTTTACAAAGATCTGATACAGGAGGTTAAGAAATTACCTCCAACCTACAGGATCGTATTCAATATGTATGTGATTGATGGGTATACACACCAGGAAATAGCCAACCAACTGAAAATTGCTGTAGGCACTTCCAAGTCTAACCTGTCCAAAGCAAGAACCCTGTTACAATCTTATTTAAAAAAAGCTGACCTGGCCAAAACATGTTGAACGAACAAAACGATATGAACGACGAATTATTCAGGAGGGCAGCCGAAAACTACCCTTTAAAAACAGACAGCGCCAATTGGGACGACCTGCGTGCCCGGATGGAAACTGCTGCGCCTGAAGACAATCAACCGGAACCTGCCCGGCGGAAGAAATACCGATGGCTCCTGTTGCTTTTATTACTGATACCATTTGCCATTCTTGAAAACAGGTTCCACTTTAGCGAGCAGTTTTTTGCCGCAAAAGAAGCCGGTCCGGCACAAAGCAAAAGCGGAGCTTCAGAAAGTGCTGCAACAACCACACCCCAAAAAGACGATCAACAGCCAACGATGCAGGAAGGCGTTAAAGAAACAGGTCAACAGACTCCAGGAACGGGCAAGCAGGAACAGGCTGACTTAGCAGCTACCGGTAAAGGTTCTTCGGCAGAGAACAGCACAGTTGGTGCTGATGATAAAACTGCGACTGAAACAAAACCTGCTTCTGTGCCTGTTCAGCAGGACAGTAAGAAAATAAACCCGGGTAATGAGAATGGCGGCACAAAGCCAACAGTTAAAAGACATACGCAAAAGCAACAGGCAAACCTTAATATTACTCCAGGTGCAGTTGCTGATGATGAAACTGCGACCGCTTCGGATAAAAAATCATCAGCTGGTAAAAAAATGCAGGTAACCGGGGCCGCTGATGAAGTGAATCCACAAAACAAGCATGCTGCAGCTAGAAAATCCATAGCAAAAAGAACAAAACAGAAACAAAAAGTAAACATACAGGCTGGTTCGGTAGCAGAAGATGAATCAGCAACGACTAAGAAAGAGAAGGTTGTAAATAATGTTAATGAGCAAGAGCCTGTAAAGGAAACTTTAGTTATAAATGAATCCGTTAAAAAAGAAGATTCAGCGGCGCAAAAGAAACCGGAAGAAAAAGCTATTGTAAAAGAGGGGCCTAAGAAAGAGCCTGCAATACAGGATTCGTCGGTAGCCAAAAAGGATAAAGAAAAGCAACCGTTCCGTCGCTTCTTCTATGCAGGACTGGTGGTAGCGCCTGATTTCAGCATGATCAAAATGCAATCAGTAAAACGTGTAGGATTGGATTTCGGGCTCGTATTCGGGTACCGTTTCAGTAAAAGGTTTTCGGTGGATGCAGGGCTTCTGTACGACAAAAAATATTATGAAACAGATGGCAAATACTACAATCCAAAGAATGTTACATTGCCCGCCAATACAAAGTACGGAAATGTGAAAGGAGGTTGTAATATGTGGGAACTGCCGATAAATATCACATACCATTTCTGGCAAAAACCAAAATCAGGTTGGTTCGCATCTCTTGGAACTTCTTCCTATTTCATGAAAAAAGAAGCTTATGATTATGATGTGATCTATAGCCCAACCTATACGCATCATTATTCCAAATCTTATAAGAGCAAAGAAACCGCAGCATTTGCGGTGGTTAACATGGGGGTTGGTTATACCCACAGGCTTGGAAAAATTGCCGATATAAGGATTGAACCTTATGTAAGACTACCCATCCGCAAAATGGGTGGAGGTAATATGCCGATTCAGAGTGCAGGAATATTTATCGGCTTAACAAGGAGTTTCTTTTAATAGCGAGTATAAATATCACAAGGGGCGTTGGATCACGAAATGCATAATTTCCAGGTTCGATGCCCTTGTGCTAACAGGCATTTTTGATAGCAGCATTTATCCAGTTACCCGCATACGACAAGCAACCTGTGTTTCAAAACCGCCGTATTAGATTCTAAAGCCGGCTTATTGATCCAGACAGTTAAAAATATCTTCTGCATCCTGCTAAGCAAAGAAAGAAAAACTTTGCTCTGGCTTACTGTGCTTGATATCCTGGTGAGTTTACTTGATATCATTTTCATAGCCGGATTGCTGGGTATAATCAGCCTGTACACGGGAGATGGCCATACCGGCTATAAAACCGCAGACGACCTGTTTGCCAGGTATACCCTGTTGCCGGCAGGGCTTTTTTTATTACTCTTTGCCTGCAAAAATTTCCTTGGCTTTACTGTTTCCCGGTTGCAATACAATTTTGTTTTCCGGGTAGCTTCACGTATTTCCGCTGATAACCTGCGGGGTTACCTGAACGGGAGTTATGAAGATTATATCGCTGTGGATTCTTCCGTAAACAGCAGGAAGATCAGCCAACAACCCATTGAATTTGCTCACTATGTATTAAGTGGTGTGCAGCAGGTGTTCAGCCAGTTTGTGCTGATTGGCATAACGGTAACCGCTGTCATTATCTTTAGCCCGGTGTTATTCCTGCTGCTCTC